>CAZNSL010000807.1:0-3196 GCA_964574975.1 uncultured Alcaligenaceae bacterium
GCCGCGCCGGCCGCGGCCAGTGCCGACCGCGCGAGCGTCCGCCCAGCCGGGCCACCAGCGGCGGCGAGCAGGCCGTCGGCGTACTCGGCGGGACCGGCCGCGCCGGGACCGGGGTCCAGGATCGCTACCAGCCGCCGCATCGTCGCCGAACCGCCGTCCTTCGGGAAGCGTTGTCGCAGGTAGACCCACCACACCCGCGCCTCGTCGCCGAGCTTGGGGAAGGCCGCGGCGAGCAGTTGGCGCGTCGGGTCGGCACTCGCATCGACGCCTGCCGCGAGGGCCCGCTCCAGGTACTCGCCCGCCGCCTCGCGAGCGGCCGGTTTCAGTCGGACATGCATCTGCACCCGGACCAATTCGAGGGCCGTCTCGCAGTCCTCGACGGTCTGCAACTCGGCGGCGATGCGAGCGAACTCCTGAGCCGCGCGGGTCGTTTCGCCGAGGTGGTGCAGGTGGACGGCGTACTTGATCTCCAACGCCTTCGGCGTCGGGGCCATCGGGTCGTCGGGTGTCTCGGCCAGGGCCGTCGCCTCAGTGAAGCGGAACTGCGCGGTGAGGACATCGAGCGCGACTGGTCGCAGTTCCGGCAACTTCGTCGCTCGGTTCACCGCTTCCGCGACATCGGCCGGCCGCCCGTTGAGCAGCAGCGCGGGCACGGACGCCGCCCCGGCCGCGAGACGACGCAGTTCGGCGAGTGTGGCGTCGGCCTCAGCGTTCTCGCCGGCCATGCGGTGCAACAGCGCCTGCACGCCGACGCCCGCGGTTTCGCCGTCGCGCGGTCCGAAGTGCGTGCGCGGGCGGCGGGCGAGCGCCTTCCAGTCGCCCTGCTCCCACAGGATGGCATCGAGCAACTCGGCGCGGCCGGTCGCCTCGGCGTGGCGGCGGGCGGCTGGCCAATCGCCGGCAGCACGGTGCAGGTGCGCCAGGACCGCGGCGGCCTTCGACTTGTCGGGTTCGGCCTGCCAGCGGGCGGTCGCCACGGCGAGACGGCCGCTCAGGAGAACGGCCGCCGTGTAGTGGGATAGGGATTCGTCGTCGCCCGCCTCGACGGCGTCGGCGAGGAGGGCTTCCGCCGCGGCCGGATCGAGGTCGGCGACCGCCACCGAGGCGGCCCGATGAATGCCAGTGGTCAGCAGTCCCCGATCCGCCTCGTTCGCCCGCGCCCGCAGTTTGACCAGGGCGATGAAGCCGGGTTTGCCGAGTTTAACGAGGGCATTGACGGCGTCCCGCCGGTCGGCATGGCCCTCACCTTGGCCCATGGCAGCGAGGTACGCCTCGAGCCGAGTGCGGACGGCCGGCGGTGTGTCGGGGTAGATGCCGCGGTCGAACTTGTCGAGGAGCGCCTTGGCGCGCCGGACAACCTCCGCGTCGCCACTCTGGGCGGCGCGGCGCACGGCGGCCTCAGCGGTGCGGCCATACTGCCAGAGCCGGGCGGCGGCCTGGTCGCGGACGGCGTGGCGGCCGTCGCCGAGTTGGCGGACGGCTCGCTCGATGTCGTCGGGAGTGGGGTCGCCGGCCAAAAGGGCGGCGGCGAAGACGAAGGGCGCGGCGAGGAGGATAGGACGCACGGCACGGACTCCGGCGGATGGGATTGACCCGTCCATCGTACCGTGCCGTGCGTCGGGGCGAAAGAGGCTGGCGGCAACTTCACTCACCCGCCGGCCGCCGGCCCGTCGGGCGTGCCGAACCTGCCATCGAAAGTACCTGTAGTGGTCTGTCAACTAGCGGTAAGCATGGCACTCGACTCCTCGGTGCCGACGTGCCGTGCGGCGAACCGGGGCCAGTCCCTACCCGATCACCTCGAAGTCGGCGACCTCGACTGCGTCCTTGGAGAGCGCTTGAATGTAGGTGTCCTTTCCCGTGCCGCCGTTGAGGTACAGTCGCGAGAGGATCGCGCCGTCTGCCACGACCACACGGTCGTTGCCCGCGCCGAAGTCGATGACTGCCTTGGGAGCTAGCACCCGAGCCTTGCCCTGAATCTCGACGTTGTCGTTGCCGTCGCCGAGGTCGATCAGGAAGAACGTCGACTTTCGTTCGCCGACTTCGCCGGCGAAGGTCGCGCTGTCGTTGCCCGCGCCGAGGTCGAGCGTCAGGTTTCGCGCGACGCGCGAGCCGTGCGCGAACTCGACGGAGTCGCCCCGGGGCGTACCGGTCATGTGCAGCGAACCGAGGACCTGGCCGGTGACGAACAGGCTTGCCGGCTGCGTCTTCGCCGGCATCGGCTTCATCGTGGGCGGTGGCTTCGTCGCGTAGGTCACGTCGCCGCCAACGATCCCACCCAGGGTCAACGACCCGCCGCGGCTCGACACGCTGACGCCGCCCTCGACTATCGAAATGAGTGTGACGACCGACGCGCCATTCGGGTGATCGACATCCACGGTGGTCAGCGCGTCGGACAGGAACCGCACGGCTTCCACCGACCGGACGGATGCGACCTTCGCGGCCGACTTACCGATCGTCACGTCATCCGCGCCCGCGCCGAGGTCGGCGGTGATCTCGCCGGCGCTGAGGCCCGCAATCGAAACCTGGTCGTCACCGGTGCTGCCGGTGATCGAAACGTGCCCGATCGCGCCCGGGCCGATGCGGACGGACCCGCCGGCCCCGATCTTGCCGTCGCTGATTCGGACGTTCAGGTCGACGATGCTGCGGTTCGTGCCGAGGTCAACTCCCAGGCGGCTGCCGGCTTCCGGCCGGGCGTCGATATTCGTCACAGCCTTGAACGCGGCAACCGGCTTCGTGCCGTCGAAGACCTGCACCTTCCCGGCGCTACCGGCGATGCGGATTTCGGCACCGGGGTCGCTCGCCGACCCGGACACGATGAGCGTGTTGCCCACGAGCGCAGTGGACACGGACGGCGTCGACCGGTCCTCGAGGCGGGCGATGCCGAGGCGAGTTTTGGTCGAAGGGCGGCGCGTGCGGAACGACTCGAACATCGGACTACTCCTTGACGGATGGTGGTAACTCGTGCGCGGGTCGGCCGTGAGTCGGCCGACGGCGGGCCGCGTTGCGGCCCGCCTCCGACCCGGGTTCCCCTGCGTCGTCTCACCCAGATAAGCGAGGTGCGCGGCCGCGATGCGCCAGGATTTCTGCTGGCCGCGCTCAGGACAAGAAATGTCGATTTCGTCGCTGGCAGGCGTCTGAGGCCAGCCCGGAGCGCCAGCGACGGGTTTTCGCAACCCGTCGCTGGCGCTCCGGGCTG
>CAZNSL010000808.1:0-3190 GCA_964574975.1 uncultured Alcaligenaceae bacterium
AACACTGATGAATACAAGAGAATGATCTTGTATTCATCAGTGTTTATCTGTGTTCATCTGTGGCTAATTCTTCTTCAACTCGACGACGATGCCTCCAAGGCGGAAGCGCTCGTGCAGTTTCGAGAACCAGTATTCGCGGCCCCACGTCAGGCCGCACTCGGCGGCGGCTTTTCGCAACTCGGCGCGGTCGTAGGTACGGCAATGGTAGAAGTGACTGCACACAGCCCCGGCCAGCGTGTTCTCCGTACACATGAGGAGCAGTTTGCCGCCCGGCCGCAGCACCCGCGACAGCTCGCGTAGACCCGGCCGCGGATCGGTGAGGTGTTCCAGCATCCAGCCGCACACGGCCGCGTCGAATGCCCCATCGGCATACGGCAAACGCGTCACGTCGGCGGCGATGTGCGTCACCCGGTCGCTGGCCAGGTACTTGCGGGCGCGTGCGAGCATCTTTTCCGACAGGTCGAACGCGGACAGCTTCGCATCGGCGTCGGCCGTCTTCAAGAGGTAGTGCGAGTAGCGGCCGTTGCCGCAGCCGGCGTCGAGGATCGACTTGCAGCCGCGCACATCGAACGCGCCTGGGCGGATCAGTTTGCCCGCCAGGCGCTCGTGGCCGGTGAACACGCCCGATAGCGACGTAAACGCCCCAGCCGGGCCGTCGTACAGATCGCGCACGAAGCGCTTGTAATCGTCGTCCGACAGCCGCGCCGGCTCTTTCGACGCGATTGCCGCCCGTAGACCGCCCTTGCTCTCTGCCATGGCACTCACACGAAGATGCGTTTGTTGTAGACGTACCACTCGCCGAGTAGCACGAGCAATCCGGCGAGGACGAATAGCTTCCACAGTTCCCGCGGCTGGCTGCGAGTAGTACTCGCCGCCACAGACTCCGAGCCGATCTGCACCGTGGTCCGCGGCTCGATGTTGCTCTCATCCGGGTCCAACAGGTTCACAGCGAATCGTCGCCAGTCGGCTTGGCCGTCCAATTCCCACTCGGCCCGGTAGATGCCGACGCGGTCGGTCGAGCCGAAGACGAAGTCGGCCCGCGTGCCGCGTTCGAGGACCGTTTTACCACCCTTCGGGTCGGTCACGCTGATCTTCGGCACCTTTCCCGACGGGCGGATCAGCTTCACCTGGCCCGGTTGTACGTTCTCATCGCCGGCCGCATCGCGGATGTTGCCGAGCGTGTAGAGGACGTTCCGCCAGAAGAGCGGGAAACTAGGCAAGAGCGGCCAGTTCGTGTTCCACTCGCCTTTGTCGGTCAGGATGGGGAAACACAGCACCACGTCGGTATACGAGCCGCGCGACAGAGCCACCATCAGGCTCACGTCCTGGTCGCCCTCCAAAAGCCGTGGCGTCCGCGGCGGCAGGCCAGTGAGGCGAAACGCTTCGCCGATGCCGACCTCGTGCAGCCCCGCAAGGTAGCGCAGGACGCCGTGCTGATTCGCCCAGCCCTTGATCGACGGGTTTTCGACTTTCACGGCCCGCTTCTCGACCTTCTCGTCCTCGCTGAAGACCCAAGGCGGCGGTGGGTATCCGATGAAGAACGTGTTGCCGCGCGGCAACTCGTCCTCGCGGGACGGGGCGCAGCGGTCGAAGATTGTGAGGTCGAACGCGCCGCTGCGGGCTGGGTCGATGTACTTGGCCGGGTCCTTCAACTCCTCCGGCGACAGGCGCGTTATGTCCGCAACGTCCCGCGTCGCCGATTCGTTGAAGAAAGCATCGAGGATCGGGTTCGACGGGCCAACCAATAGTACCTTCGCCTTGCGAACGACACCGACGACCAGCCACGCCGCGTCGTCGAGCGGGAAGGCGTCCTTGTGGTTGACCAGCTTGCCGCTGACGACGAGTTCGGCACGGTCGTCGTAGTCGGTCAGGTCGAAGGTGATGCCGGATTCGCCCGGCACGTCCTTCTCCTGCGGGGCCTGCGGTTTTTCTTTCTCGGACGGTTCGCCGCGGACAACCTCGCGGCCGGCCAGTTCGACGTTCTTGATCGGGTACACCTTGTCGAGCCGGCCTTCGACGCGGACATCGACCTGCATTTGCACCTTCACGGACTTCGGGCCAAAGTTCAACAGGCGTGCAAAGACTTGTAGCTTGGTCGGGTCGGTCTCGTCGCGGACGGCGTTGAAGTTGACGATGGCAACGTTGTCCACGGCCTCCGGCCCTGGCGTGCCGACGGCGTGGTACTGGAGCCTTAGTCGGCCGAGGGCGAAGTTCGGAGCATCGGGGAACCGGCCGTCGCTGTAGAGGTGAACTTCGGTGTCGATCCCCTCGATCGGGACGTAGACGCGCTCCTTGCCCGGTTCCGGGTCGGCCGGGGCGACGGCCGCGTCCTGCGTCGATCGCGTTGGATTGGCCAGGCTGTCGGCGAGCGTCAGGGCCTCGTCGATTCGCGTCGGTCGCTGCGTTGGTTCGATGGCCTTCACGACGTTGCGGAGTAGGTGCCGGTTCGAGGTGTACGACTGGCGGATTTCGGCCGCGGAGTTAAAGACGATGATCATGCCATTGTCTTCGTCGGTGGCGGCGTCGATCTCCTTGAGGGCTTCGAGCTTGGCCCGTTCGAGGCGGCCTCCGTCCACATCGGTCGCCGACATGCTGGCCGAGTTGTCGATCATCAGGATGTAATGCTTGCCCGTCCCCTTCGAGGCATGGAATCGCGGCGCGAGCAGCCCGTAGATCATCGCCAAAATGGCGAGCAGTTGCAGCAACAGCAGCACGTTCTGCCGCAGCCACTGGAAGAGCGCGTTGACGTGCAGGTCTTCGATCGACTTCTTCCAGAGGAAGGTGCTGGGCACCGCGAGCGGCTTGCGCTTGAGCTTGAGGAAGTAGAGCAGGACGAGCAGTGGAGGCACGAGGAACAGCAGCAGACCGCACCACCACGGGACGGGGATGTGATAGCTGAGCGAGTAATTGTCTTCGAGCCAGCGGTTGAGACGGACCTCATGGCCGAACAGGTTCGCGCCGAACAGGGCGAACCCTGGCACGAGCAGGAGCACGATGCCGATTAGCGCGAGGGGAAACCAGGTTCGTTTGAGCCAATCGGTCATCGCGTCCCTCTCCTCGTTCCCAGACTCTGCCTGAGAACGAAGTGTCTTGCCGGCTCTGCCGGCCGCACCCCCTGGGCCGGGCACTTGCGAATTCGGGCGGCGGAGCCGCCGGGGCAGTGCGTTCCCAGGCAGAGCCTGGGAACGAG
>CAZNSL010000809.1:0-3184 GCA_964574975.1 uncultured Alcaligenaceae bacterium
GAGTTCGCAGGAACTCGTCGCCGGCCAGGAGCATCGGCGTACCCTGCGAGAGGAAGAGCGTCGCCAGGAGGTTCTTCGCCAGACGGGTACGCAGACGGTTAACGCCAGGGTCATCGGTCGGGCCTTCGATGCCGCAGTTCCACGAGTAGTTCTGGTCGGTGCCGTCGCGGTTGCCCTCGCCGTTGGCGAGGTTGTACTTGCGGTTATAGCTGACCAAATCGTTGAGCGTGAAGCCGTCGTGACAGGTGACGAAGTTGATCGAGTGCTTCGGCCGCCGGCCGGAGTCGCGGTACAGGTCTGACGAGCCGCACAGCCGCGTCGCCAGAGCGGCGACTGTGTCCGGCTCACCGCGCCAGAATCGCCGCACGTCATCGCGGTAGCGGCCGTTCCACTCACTCCAGCGCCGTCCGTAGGGAAAGTGACCGACCTGGTACAGGCCGACCGCGTCCCAAGGCTCGGCGATCAACTTGGCATCCGCCAAGACGCCGTCCTCGACGATGCTCTCGATGACCGGCGGGTCCAGCATGACGTTGCCTTTGCGATCGCGGCCGAGGACCGAGGCGAGGTCGAAGCGGAAGCCATCGACGTGCATGTGCCCAACCCAGTAGCGCAGGCAGTTCATCAGCATGTCGCGGACGACTGGGTGGTTGCAGTTGAGGGTGTTGCCGCAGCCGGTGTAGTTGAGGTATCGTCCGTCGGGTGCGAGCAGATAGTACAGTTCGTTATCCAGGCCGCGGAACGAGAACGTTCGGCCGCGGTCGTCGCCCTCGCCGGTGTGATTGAACACCACGTCGAGGATCACCTCGATACCGGCCGAGTGGAATTCCTTGACCATGTCGCGGAACTCGCGCACCTGGCCATGCTGTGGACCGCTGGCCGCGTATGCCCCTTTCGGAGCGGCGAATGCGATCGACTGGTAGCCCCAGAAGTTCCTCAAACGCTCGCCCGTCCGCGGGTTGTCGAAGGGTGCATCGCACTCGTCGAATTCGTGAATCGGCAGCAACTCGACGGCCGTAACGCCGAGGTTCTTGAGGTACGGAATCTTCTCGGCCAGCCCGGCGTAGGTACCGCGGTTGGCGACCGACACGCCGGAAGACGGGTGCCAGGTAAAGCCGCGGACGTGAAGCTCGTAGATGATGGTGTCTTCGAGGGGCGTGCGCGGCGGTCGGTCGTCGCCCCAATCGTAGCGCGGGCCGCGGACGTACAGACCACGGCGAACGGACGTACGGCGGTTGACCTCACACTGGCTGCCCCACACACCGCCATCGGCCACCAGCGTTGCAGCCGGGTCGAGCAGGATGACGGAGGGGTCGAAGCGGTGCAGAGGCCCTTTGGGACCATCGACGCGCCAGCCGTAGCGGAAGGCCACCGGCAAGCCATCGACGACGACGTGCCAGTGATTTCCAGTCCGGTGGTGGTCTGCGTCGAGTTCGATCTCGGCGAAAGCCGTGTTGGATTCGGCTGGCGACAGGACGAGCGTGACGCGGGTGCCGTGGCGGCAGAGCAGGGCGAAGTTGACGCCATCGGCGAACGGTGTCGCCCCCAGCGGGATCGGTCGGCCGCGGGAGACGCGCAAATCGGACACAGGCACCCCCATTTCGTATCACGCTGGTGTAGAGACATCCGTGGGCACCGTCCGCCCGCCACCCGGGGTCGAAACTGGGCCAAATGCGAAAGCGGGCTAGATTTCCTGAGAGTCGATGCTACAATGCCATCAGAATCGAAGCCCTATCCGGGGCGAATCCTGACAACCCACGTTCCTTACGCCGGCATAGGGAATTGCCGGACGTTCCGGTTCTCTCGCACAACGACTCCGCGAAGTACCTGCCCACGAACGTGACACGTCGGATTGGCCGTCGGCTTTTTTTCCTGTCGGGCCGTTGACTCCACGCCCGCCGGCGCGTGCGTCGGTGCGCGGACCGCCCGCGAGACCCACGTCCGACCAATTT
This sequence comes from uncultured Alcaligenaceae bacterium, assembly GCA_964574975.1. Taxonomy (GTDB): domain Bacteria; phylum Planctomycetota; class Planctomycetia; order Gemmatales; family Gemmataceae; genus JAXMAS01. The sequence continues at coordinate 1,950 of CAZNSL010000809.1, forward strand.
GGAACATTGTTGAGAGAGGTCACGTCATGAACGTCGCCAAGAGCGACGAGGGGTCGCAGAAAGCGGCCGCCCGCAAGCGCATCCCGCGCAAACCCATGGACGATTCGCCCACCCCGGCCCCGAACCACCACACGCATCCCGCGCCAGCTGCGGCTGGCCCGCCGCAGGCACAGCATGTGCCACCACCTCGTCCGGCCCCGGCTGAGGGCGGTATCAATGCGGCTCGGCTCGACGATCTCTATCGTCTGCCTATGCCGAAGCTGTTCGGCCTAGCCGAGCGTGAAGGCATCGCCGACCACGCGGGACTCAGTCGTGCGCAACTCATCGTCGGCATCGTCCGCCGGCAGATCGAGCGCGGCACTGTCGTCCGCGGGTCCGGCACGCTCGAGGTGTTGCCCGACGGTTACGGTTTCCTCCGCAGTATGGCCCACAACTACCTGGCTAGCCCGGAGGACATCTACGTCTCGCCAAGCCAGATTCGCCGCATGGGGTTGAAAACGGGCCTCGTCGTCGAAGGGCCGATCCGCCTACCGATCGAGGGGCAGGATAACTTTGCGCTGATGCAGGTCGAGACGGTCAACGGCAAGCCGTCCGACGAGCGCACTGGTGGCGTTGCGTTCGACGACCTCACGCCGTCGCACCCGCGTGCTCGCCTCGTGCTGGAGACGACCGGCGACGAGATGGCAACCCGCGTCGTGGATTTGGTGACGCCGATTGGCAAAGGCCAGCGGGCGCTGATCGTCTCGCCGCCACGGGCCGGCAAGACCGTCCTGCTCCAGAAGATGGCCCTGGCGCTCAAGAAGAACCACCCCGATTCTTACATCATCGTTCTGCTGATTGACGAACGGCCGGAAGAAGTCACCGAGATGGTGCGAACGATCTCCGGCGGCAACGCCGAGGTCGTGGCCAGCACGTTCGACGAGCCACCGGAAGAACACATCCACGTTAGCGACATCGCGCTCGAAAAAGCAAAGCGCATGGTCGAGGACAAGCGCGATGTAGTCATCCTGCTCGACTCGATCACGCGCCTGGCCCGTGCCCACAACACCGAGGCTCCCTCGGGCGGCAAGCTCTTGTCCGGCGGCCTCGACTCGAACGCGATGCAGAAGCCGAAGCGGTTCTTTGGCGCGGCCCGCAGCGTGGACGAGGGTGGCTCCTTGACGATCATCGCCACCGCGCTGATCGACACCGGCAGCCGCATGGACGACGTGATTTTCGAGGAGTTCAAGGGCACC
>CAZNSL010000810.1:0-3183 GCA_964574975.1 uncultured Alcaligenaceae bacterium
GATGGCGGTCCACTTGGTCGCGTCTTTGTCGAAGAGTTCGAGGATGTTGAGGGTCTGGCCGCTGCCGAGGGTCTTGACGTGGTCGGGGGCGACGACGGCGGGGAAATTGTGGATGACGGCGTTCTCGCCGAGGGTGGATTCGAGTTCGGCGCGGGCGCGGTCGAGGACGTGGCCGAGGCCGCAGGCGCCGACGCGGACCGTGGCCTGGGGCACGGGGTCGTGGGCGAGGCTGGCGGCGTACTGGACGTTCACCTTCATCTTGGCGAACCACCACTTGGTGACGGGGTCGAGTTCGCAGCCGTCGGGGTTGACGACGAGGTAATCGAAGCCGGCTTCGAGCGGGTCCTTCAGCACCAGCGCGGCGTGGCCGGCGGCGTTGACGATGCGGACGGCGTGGGCGACGAGTTCATGGTGGATGTTGAAGCGGTGCAGCGTGCGGCGGGAGATCGGGTCGGCGATGATGGAGCCGCCGGCGACGACGACGGGGTCGCGCTGATCGATGGCGACGAGGCCGTCGAGGCACTCGACGAGGCCGCGGCCGGTGCAGATGACGACGCGGAAGCCGGCTTCACGGGCGCGGCGAATGGCGGCGACGTTGTCGGCGGGGACGTGGCCGGTACGGTCGAAGACGGTGCCGTCGAGGTCTAACGCAAGGAGTTGGTACGCGGAACGCATGGATGAATGAAAGGAAGGCACCGAGGCACGCGGCATCCAGGCATCGAGCCTTGTTGCCTCGATGCCGTGTGCCTCATGCCTTTTTGTCGATCGACATGGCTTGAAGGATGGCACCGAGTTCGTCAGGCACGCGGATCGGACGGTTGGCGACGCGGCCGAGCGGAATGCCGAAGCTGTGTTCCTGTTCGTCGCCCATGTGGTAGCGGACGGTGGCGTCGGGGTCCTTCAGCACGTGGCCGGTGAGGATGCAGACGACGGTCTCGTGCGGCTTGATGACGCCTTCCTTGAGGAGTTGGCGCGCACCCGCGACGGAGGCGGCGCTGGCGGGCTCGCAGCCGAACCCGGTGCGGCCGACGAGGGCTTTGTGTTCGAGGATGCAGTGGTCGTCGACGCTGCGGACGACGCCGTTCATCGCGTGAAGGGCGCGGAGGGCCTTGGGCAGGTTGACGGGGCGGTTGATCTCGATGGCGGTCGCGATGGTGTGGGCCCGCTCGTTGGCGGCGTCCATCCGGAGGTACTCGGCTTTGACTTGGTCGCGGTTGAAGTCGCCGGAGAGGAGGGAGCCGGGAACCGGCGCGTCGGCGACCTCTCGCTTACGCGAGAGGCTCCATTGGAGGCCCAACTCGTTCACGCAGCGGTCGAGGGTGCGGGCGCCCTTGGCCTGGATGACGGCGAGGCGGGGGACCTTCGTGATCAGCCCGAGCTCGAAGAGTTCGATGAACGCCTTGCCGAAAGCGGAGCAGTTGCCGAGGTTGCCGCCGGGGACGACGATCCAGTCGGGGATGCGCCAGTCGAGGCCCTCGAGCACGCGGTACATGATGGTCTTCTGCCCTTCGAGGCGGAAGGGGTTGACGCTGTTCATCAGGTACACACCGGCCTGCGGCATGTACTCGGCGATGTGCTTCACGCGGGCGAGGCAGGCGTCGAAATCGCCGGCGACCTGCAGCGTGATCGCGCCGTAGTCGAGGGCTTGGGAGAGCTTGCCGTAGGCGATCTTGCCGTCGCCGATGAAGACGTAGACCTGCTTGCCGGTGATCGCGCCGTACACGGCGAGGCTGGCGCTGGTGTTTCCGGTGCTGGCGCATGCGACGCGGCTCGCGCCGACCATGGCGGCGTGGGTGAAGCCCGCGGCCATGCCGTTGTCCTTGAACGAGCCGCTGGGGTTGAAGCCCTCGTACTGCAGGTAGAGCGTGCCGGGGCCGGAGGTGTTGACGTCGAAGCCGATGTGCCTGGCGAGCTGATCGGCACGCTGGAGATTGGTGCGGCCTTCGCCGATGGTCACGATCTCACGCTCATCGCGGAAGAACGGGAGCAGATCACGGAACCGCCAGACGCCGGAGAAATCGAGCGCGGCGGGCGTCGCGCCGGGGCCAGTCGTGACGCCGGCGGCGGAGCGCGGGCCGGTGGTGAGCGAGCGATGGGTGAAGCGGTCGAAGGAGAGGCCGTGGGACTTGGGCCAGTGGTAGACGACGTCGAGGAGGGATTGACAGCCGGGGCAGGCGACGAGGACGCGGTCGACGCCGTACTCGCGGGCGCAGGCGGGGTTGATGCAGCGCTGGACAGCGGAGACGCCGGAATAGGCAGAGCCGGAGGGCATGGGGTGGATGGTAAGGGAATCGATGCCGGTTGAAAAGCAGCGACGCTCGTAATGTACTGCCGTGGCCAAATTGCTCCCATTCCTCAGAGGCGTCGTTTACGTCGCGATGGATGTCGTCTTCGCGGCCGCGATTGTCGGCGCGCTGATTGTGCCATTCGTTCTCGCGGTTCCCGCGGCCGAACGGAAATGGCTCTCCGGGATGGAAGCAATGGCTGTCATCCTCGGGTTGGTCATTGGGCCAGTGCAGCATTTTCTCCGAGTGGGGACCGGACGCCCCTTTTGGATCGGACGTTTGCTCGGAAGCGGACGAGAGCAAGCGACCGCCGGCGAAGGTCCCCGTGGATTTGTAGCGTTCACGATCGGCTTGTGCGCCTGGCTGCTGGTCGTCAGCATCGTGGACGTGCTCCTCGGTGCGACAGTTGTGATGAAGTGGACCGTTGGCGCTTGGATCGACTGGAACCAAGCCACCTTGCTACCCGTTACATCCGCGATCGGAATCGCGATCGGCGCGTTCGCCTTCGGAATGCTTCGGAGCAAGCACGAGATCGAGCGGCGTGCGACCGTATTCGGTCTCGCCGCCGTACTATCGATCCTCACGTTTATCGGAAGCCTGTCGATTTTCTATTTGACGTCCAGACTACCAATGGACAAAGGGGGCCGAACGTTCGGCTTCGTCGGATGGCTCAGTTCCCTCGTTGTGTTCACCACCGCCGTTCTGGCATGGCTTTACCTGCGACTTGGACCAGTCTCACGAGTCGGTCACTGCACACAGTGCGACTATGACATGACCGCGAGCAACAGCGCGACGCGTTGTCCGGAGTGCGGAGCAGCGTGGACACCTCAACAAGCTGCGCCGGAACGCACCGCGAGCCCGGCGGACGGCGTCGTGTGAGCAGCATCGGTACCACATC
>CAZNSL010000811.1:0-2796 GCA_964574975.1 uncultured Alcaligenaceae bacterium
CGAATCCTCAGCGAAGTCTTTCAGAACAGCCAGACGGAGCTGTTCAAGGCCACGAAAGACGTGCAACTCAACCGGCAAAACATCGCCCGCCTGAAGAGTGCCGGCGAGGGGACGGTCCCCCAGGCCCGCGTCGTCGAACTGGAGCAACAGGAGGCGCGGCTCCAGGCCACCCTCACCGCCTATCGGCAGGAACTGCTGACCCGCGGCCTCACGCCCGAACAGATCGATACCGTCGCCTCGGGGAAGTTCGTCTCGGAGATCACCGTTGCCGCACCGACGCGGCCCGACGAGGGGAAGCCCTTGGTCGATGCCCCGCTGGCGAACGCGACGCCCTCGATAGGTTCCGGGGATAAGGCTCCGCCGGCGTTCGAGGTGAAGGACATCAGCGTCCAGATCGGCCAACAGGTGCAGGCCGGCCAGGCGCTCGGTATGCTCGCCAACCACCAGTTGCTCTACGTCGAAGGGCGGGCGTTCAAGCAGGAGGCCGGCCTCCTCGAAAAGGCGTTGCAGCAGGGGTGGCCCGTCAAGGCCGAGTTCGCCGAGGAGTCGAATGGCTGGCCCGCGACCGAGGACGACCTGCGGATCCGCCACCTGGCGAACACAGTCGACCCGGTCAGCCGGACATCCGCGTTCTACCTCCCGCTCACCAACCAGTCGCGGGCATTCACCAAGGACGACAAGACCATCCTCGTCTGGCGGTTCCGGCCCGGCCAGCGGGTGCGGCTGAAGGTTCCCGTCCAGCAGTACGAGGGCGTGTTCGTGTTGCCGGCCGACGCCGTGGTGCGCGAGGGGGCCGAGGTCTACGCCTTCCGCCAGAACGGCGACTTCTTCGAGCGCAAGCCGGTCCACCTGGTCTTGGAGGACCGCGACACGGTCCTCGTCGCCGACGACGGCAGCCTCGGGGCCGGGCAGTTCGTCGTCCGCAACGCTGCGGCCGCGCTTAACCGCGCCATCAAGGCCAAGGCCGCCGGGGGCGGGGGCCACGAGGGGCACGACCACAGTCACGGACACTGACCGGGGACGCCATGCTGAACGCCATCATCCGCCTCGCCCTGCGCTACCGACCGCTCGTCGTCGTCGCCAGCCTCGCGCTGCTGCTCTACGGCGGCTACCTCGCGGCGCACATGCCCATCGACGTGTTTCCCGACCTCGACCGCCCGCGGGTCGTCCTCATGACCGAGGCGCTCGGCCTGGCCCCGGAGGAGGTCGAGGCGCTGGTCACGTTCCCGCTGGAGTCGGCCCTGCTTGGCGCGACCGGCGTTCAGGACGTGCGCAGCCAGTCCGGCATGGGGCTGTCGGTGGTGTACGTCGAGTTCGATTGGGGCACCGAAATCCGCGTCGCCCGCCAGACCGTGCAGGAGCGGCTCTCGACGCTCGGCGGCACCCTGCCGGAGGGCGTCAACCCGCAGATGGCCCCGATCTCGTCCATCATGGGGCAGATCATGGTCATGGGCCTCTACCGCCGGCCCGGCCCGGCCGGCGGCGAACTCGCCCCGCTCGGCGAATCCGGCCTTTGGGCGGAGCGGGTCGGCCCGGCCGACGCCGAAAACCCGCCGCTCAAGCTGTGGAAGGTGACCGACCGCGACCGGCCGCCGGCGTGGGAGGCCGTCGCGTCGGAAGGCGTCGCGTGGTCGCCGGTCCCCAAACATGCCGACGCCCCGCGCACCGCCCAGGTCAAGGTCGGCGACCGGACGCTCGAGGCGACGTTCCAGCCGCGGGCCAAGCAGGAACTCGAATTGCGGACGCTGGCCGACTGGGTGCTGCGCCCGCGGCTGCTCAAGACGGCCGGGGTGGCCCAGGTCATCGTCATGGGCGGGGGCCGCAAGCAGTACCAGGTGCTGGTCGATCCCACGGCGCTTCAGGAGTACGGCGTCTCGCTCCAGGACGTCGAGAAGGCGCTCAAGGACAACAACTTGAACGCCTCCGGCGGCTACGCGACGCGCGGGGGCACCGAGAACTCGATCCGCGTACTGGCCCGCCTCGGCCCGACGCCGCCGCGGGTCGTCGAGCACCTGCGGCAGGTGCCGGTCAAGGTCACGCCGCACCGCACGATCCTGTTGGAGCAGGTCGCGCGCGTGGCCGAGGGGCCGCAGCTCAAGCGCGGCGACGCCAGCGTCAACGGCCTGCCCGGCGTGGCGGTGACCGTGACCAAGCAGCCGAACGTGGACACGCGCGACCTGTCCGACCGCATCGTCGCGGCGATGCGGGAGACCGAGCCGTCGCTGCCCGCCGACGTCGTCGTGAACACGAGTCTCTACCAGCTCCGCGGCTTCATCGACCGCGGCATCTACAACGTCGCCGAGGCGCTGGTCATCGGGGCGGTACTCGTCCTCATCGTTCTGTTCCTGTTCCTGATGAACTTCCGCACGACCTTCATCTCGCTCACGGCGATCCCGCTGTCGCTGGTCATGACCGTGCTGACGTTCAAGCTGATCGGCAAGCTGACCGGCACGCCGCTGTCGATCAACGTGATGACGCTCGGCGGCATCGCCGTGGCGATGGGCGAACTCGTCGACGACGCCGTCGTGGACGTGGAGAACATCTTCCGCCGCCTTCGCGAGAATAACAACTCGCCCAACCCCCGCTCGCCGCTGCGGGTCGTCTACGAGGCGAGCATGGAGGTGCGCTCGGCCATCGTGTTCGGCACCGCGACGGTCATCCTCGTCTTCCTGCCGCTGTTTGCCCTCTCCGGCGTCGAGGGGCGGCTCTTCACCCCGCTCGGCATCGCCTACATCATCTCGATTCTCTCGTCGCTGGCCGTGTCGTTGACCGTGACTCCAGTTCTGTCGTACTACC
>CAZNSL010000811.1:2806-3182 GCA_964574975.1 uncultured Alcaligenaceae bacterium
CTGGCGAACTCGAAGGCCGCCCACGGCCACGGCGACGGCCCGCTCCTGCGCGTCCTCAAGTGGTTCGCGAAGGGGCTGGTCCACTTCAGCATGAAGTTCGCCGGCACGCTCCTGGTCCTGACGTGGACCGGAGTTGCGGTGGCCGGCTGGCTACTCCTGCAACTCGGGGCGGACTTCCTGCCGCCGTTCGACGAGGGCACCGTGCAGGTCGGGATCACGCTGCCGTCGGGGGCGTCGCTGGAGGCCACGAACGAGACGGCGGCCCTGGTCGACGCCAAGTTCCGTTCCATGCAGAAGTCGGAACAGAACCCGGACGGCGAACTGCTCGCCTTCGTCCGCCGCTCGGGCCGGGCCGAACTGGACGAACACGCCGAGC
>CAZNSL010000812.1:0-2521 GCA_964574975.1 uncultured Alcaligenaceae bacterium
GCGGGAGCCGCGTTGGCGACCGCCAGGCCCGCGGCTGCGGACGTTGCCGTGTCGACGCCGTCGCTGACGCGGACGCGCACCGGGCCGGCGTACGGACCGTCGTCCAAGCCGAGCGCGACGAGCTGCGGCCACGTGAGGGTTGGGTTGACGCCGCCGGCGTCGCCGAAGACGCCGTCGCCGTTGACGTCCCAGGAGTAGGTTAGCAGGTCGCCGTCCGGGTCGGACGATGCGGCGGCGGAGAGCGCGAGGGTGCCGCCCTCGGCCAGGGCGTACGGCCCGCCGGCATCGGCGTTCGGCGGCCGGTTGACGACTGTCAGGTCTATCGTCGCCGGGGCGCTGACGCCGTGGTCCTTGTCCTCCGCCGTGACGCGGACAGTGTAGTTTCCGGCAGTCGCGTAGCTGCGGTTGACGACCGTGCCGGACGGGCCGACGACGGTCTGGTCGACGGTGCCGTCACCGTCCCAATCGATGCGGAAGGTGAAATCCCCAGCCTGATCGACCGGCGACGGGTCGTCGGCGGTCAGGGTGAACGCCAGCGACTGGCCGCGGACGCCGCCCGCTGGCCCGGCCACGTTGGCGGTCGGGGCACCGTTGTCGAGCGCAAGCGTTGCGGCCGGGGAGTCAACCGCGAACTGGCCATCGCCGACACGGACGGTCACCGGCCGGCCTGTTGGCCCGTCGCCGAGGCCGAGCACGACGAGTTGGGCCCAGGTTAGTGTGGGGCTGACGCCGGTGGCGTCGCCGAAGATGCCGTCGCCGTTCACGTCCCACGAGTACGTCAAGGCGTCGCCGTCCGGGTCGGCGGACGCGGAACCGTCGAGGGTGAGGGGCTGGCCTTCGGTGACCTCGTACGGGCCGCCGGCGTCGGCGGTGGGCGGGCCGTTCGGCAGTTGTACCGTCGTCACGGTCTGAGCGATGCCCGGGTCCGCCTGGCGGTTACCCACGTTGTCGGTGGCGACGACGTAGAAGGCGTAGGTGTGACCGCTGACGCCGACGAACTCTCCGGACACATCCGGCGTCCGGGCGAGCCAGATTACGAACGGGCCGCCGTTGTCCGAGACGTAAACGTCGAAGATGGCCACGCCGCTACCGCCGTCGTCGTCCGTTCCCGCCCACGTCACCGTGAACGGGCCGGGCGGCGTGTACTGCGGCAGCGGTGCCACTGCGGCCGTCGGCACGCCCGCGTCGATGGTGTTGCGGGCCTCGCGGGCCGGGTCGGTGCCCTGACCGGGGTCGTGCGGATCGACCTGGTTGGTGGCGATGAACTCGTTGGTGCCGTCGAAGTGAATGATCGCAATGTTCTTGATCTGGGTGCCAGTGGGCAGGGTCGGACGCGGGCGCATGGTGTAGCTGACGTAGCCCTGGCCGCGGCCGGTGCCGTCCTCTGGCGGCAGGAAGCCGGTGAGGACATCGGGCGGCAGGCCGGTGGCCGGGTCGAGCGACTGGAAGACTGCAGTGACCCGACCGGTCTGCAAGTCGAAGCTGAGTTCGATGTCCACCTGGAACGAGCGGCCGTTCAGCGTCACTGGCACGGTGGTGAAGAAGTACTGGCTCCCGGCCGGGATGGCGATGTGGGTGTCGCCGAAGCCGACCTCGGTGAACTGGAAGGTGTTCCAGTCAAGGTTGGCGTCGAGTTGGTCCGTGACGACCACTCGCTGGGCAGGGGCGGTTGCATCGGATTCGTTCTCGAAGTCGACGCGGTAAGGCAGCAAATCATGCGGGGCGATGAACCCCGCTAACCCGAAACCGAGCGGCCCGGTCTTTTCGTTGGGATCTCCACTTCCGGATTTGCCTGAACTGCCACCTCCCCCGGGTCCGCCAGGAGGCGGTGACGGCGGCGGCGGCGGCGGCGGCGGCGGGTCACATCTGGGATCGCCCGGTCCTAAATCCTCCCACCTTCCGTAGTATTGCTGGAATGCGGAGTATTCGGCGACTGATTGAAATGCAGATGGAGGAAGTGACGGGTACGGTTCGACAAAAACACTGCATTTGGTGTTGGAGGGTGGAGGGCGATCCTTACATATCAACGAACCAGCACCCGCTCCAATGAGCCACCCCGCAATCGCACCACCCACTCCTCCTACCGAAAATCCAACACGCGTGCCTACTTGCTTGAAAACGACCTTACAGAGTGCGACTCCCTCGGAGTCATGATCGAGCCCGGATGGATCAAGATGGTTTGCAGGGTTATTTGCAACGTACGCATTTTGATTGACCTGGCCGCCTGCAAGCCCGATGGGATCCCGGCTGATGAATCGTCCGTCCGTCGACGAATAGAACCGCGCCCGCATGAACTCTAACCCACCGCCTTCTTGCATTACACCGAACTCACCCACGTAGGCGAACGGGTTCGGGACCGTTTCGCTGTCGATCAGTCGTTCACCGAACGGCAGGTAGCTGTACCGGTTCATATAGCCGCCCGCCGCACCCGTCAGCCCGACGGTGGAACCGAGGGCGTCGAAGTCGTAGTAGGTCGTGGCCCCACTGTCGTTTGTTCGGCTGATGAGACTGCCGAACGAGT
>CAZNSL010000812.1:2531-3179 GCA_964574975.1 uncultured Alcaligenaceae bacterium
CCGTATTCCGCCACCATGTCTCCCAGCCCGAACGGATCGATCAGGTACTCCGTCCGCTGGCTGTTCGCCACCGTGTCGGAGCGGTTGCCAAAGCCGTCGTATTCGTAGTCCCAACTCCCCGCCGGCGTGTCAACACCGACCAGGCGGCTAACGGCGTCGTAAGTGAACGTCTCCGTCACCGCGCCATCAACCCGGGCGACTAGGTTGCCATCCAGGTCGTAGGTGTACCGAGCCGTGCCCACCTGCGTGTACTGGTTCAGGTTGTTGGTCGTGTAGTCCGTCGTCGTGCCGTTGATAACGGTTCGCACCCGATTGCCGACCGCGTCGTAGACATAATTTAGATCCTGGTGGGGAATGACGGCCGTGTTGTTCGAAGCGAACTCCGCTCGCGTGAGCTGGCCGGTGCCGTCGTAGGTGTAGTTCCACACTCCTTCGAGCGTGGTCATCCGCGTGCGGTGGCCGAGGGCGTCATAGACGTAGTCGAAGCGCGAGTTGACCGTGCCGTCCGGGGCGCGATTGATGAGGTGTTCGATCTGCCCAGCCACGTCATACTGGTACTCCGTGTATGAGCCGTTGCCGTTGCCCTTGCGTTCGAGCCGATTGGCCGCGTCGTACTGGTACTGCACGATCAAGTTGTCGTTACCGTCG
>CAZNSL010000813.1:0-3174 GCA_964574975.1 uncultured Alcaligenaceae bacterium
AGGAAGAGGGCGTCGGGAGCGTCCGCCCGCACCTCGCCGATCAGCCACTCCCAGAAGGCGAACGGCTTGGTGTGCGGGTTGTCGACGCGGAAGATCCGGACGCCCTCGCGGGCCCAGAAGCGGAAGATGTCGAGGCACGCGTCCCAGAGCGACCGCCAGTCGTCGCACTCGAAGTCGAGCGGGTAGATGTCCTGGTACTTCTTCGGCGGGTTCTCGGCGTATTTGATCGTGCCGTCTGGCCGGTGCCGGAACCACTGCGGCCGTTCGCGGACGTATGGATGGTCCGGCGAACACTGGAACGCCACGTCCATGGCGACCTCGATTCCCTGCGCCTTGGCGGCGGCGTCGAGCGTACCGAGTTGCGGGTGGACGGCCGTGTGGCCGCCCTCGGAGCCGCCGATGGCCCAGGGGCTGCCGGGGTCGTCGGGGCCGGGTGTCAGAGAGTTGTTCGGCCCCTTGCGGAACGCCCGGCCGATCGGGTGAATCGGCGGCAGATACAGCGTGTCGAAGCCCATCGCCGCGATCTGAGGCAGGCGTGCTTCCACGTCGCGGAAGGTGCCGTGCCGTCCCGGCTCCGGCGAACACGAGCGCGGGAATAGCTCGTACCACGCGCTGAATCGGGCCTTGTCGCGGTCCACCCAGACGGTAAGCGTGCGGTCGTAGGTGCAGGCGCTCGAGCGGATGGCGTACCGGGACAGCACGGTCGCAAGCGCTGCGTCGAGCGCGTCGCGCACACCGAGTTCCTGCGCCATCGCTTCGCCGATCGCGGTGGCGCGGGCGCGCAGCCATTCGCTATCGGAGCCGGTCAATTGGTCGGCCGTCTTGCGGACGAGTTCGGTGATCTCCAGCAATTCGCTGCCGACGCCCTGCCCAGCCTCGACCTTCTTTTCGAGGTCGCGCCGCAGTGTGGCGAAGACATCGACCCACGCCCGCACCGTGTACTCGTACCATCCTTGCGCGGCGACCGCGAACGCGCCGGCCCAGCGGTCGTTGCCGAGCGGCGTCATGGCGGCTTCGGTCCAGTCGCTGCCGGCCATTCGGTACAGCACGACGGCAGCCAATACGTCGTGGCCGTCGGCGTAGATATCGGCCTCGACGCGGACCACTTCGCCGGGCGTCCGCTTGATGGGGAAGCGACCCGCGTCGATCTCCGGCACGACGCCTTCGACGACCACGCGGGGCGGCACCGCCTTCGGCAATGGGGTCATGATGCCGACCCTCCGGCCGAGCGAGCCGCCGCCGGGAACGTCTCGACGATCGCCGTCAGCGGGATGGCGGCACGGGCCGGGCGGCGATCGACCTCGACGCCCAGTTCGGTCACCGCCTTTTCGAGGGCAAACAGATCCAGTAGTTCGCGGGCGACGGCCGGGTCGGCCGGAACCAACCCGGTGCCGGTGACGGCTTCGAGGTAGGCCCGGGTAAAGCGAGCCGCGGCCCAGGACGCCCAGAAGCGCGCCCAGCGCAATAACTCGCGGCGGTCCTCGGCGCGGATGACACCGGCGAACTTACCGGGCGCATCCTCCGGGCCGTAGAGCGGCGTGTAGGCGGCGTAGTGGAACGAGCGCACCATGTCGGCCACGTCGCGCAGCGGCGAGCGCTTGATCCGCCGCTCGGTCAACGGCCGCTCCGGGTCGCCCTCGAAGTCGATGACGACGAAGCCGGCCCCGGTGTGCAAGAGTTCGCCGAGGTGGTAGTTGCCGTGCGCCCGGATGCGCTGCCCGGTCATCTCCGCTTTCAGGACGGCTCGGTAACGCGTCGTCAAGTCCGACTCGACGGTCAAGGCGGCGACCGCCATCTCGCGCACCGCGTCCGGCAGCCGCTGTAGCCGGTGCCGTAGGTCGCGGAAGAGCAGCTTGGAACGGGTGCGCATCCCCTGGTAGACCGACCGCTGATACAGCTTCCCAAACGGCTCTGGGGCGAAGGCCGGAGCCGTGTCGGAGGCGAGAGCGCGGTGCATCGTGGCGGTGTCGCGGCCGAGTTCCTCGGCTTTCTGGAGGTACCCGCTGATGAGGTCGCGGGCCTCGTTCGGCGGTTCGTCCGTCGAACCGGGCAAGGCGGCATCGGCCGGGGCTGGCGGTGGCGGCTTGAGCGGGTTGGCCAGCACGCCCTCGTAGAACCGGCCCAGGGCGTCGAGAGTGTATTGCCAGGCGGTCCCCTCGTTGGCGACGTGGCCGTACAGCACGGCCATCGTCAGAGGTTCGCCGTCGGCCGGCCGCAACTCGACTGCGCCGACCACCGGGGCCAGCTTGGCGAAATCGGTGCGATCCATCAGGAATCGCCCGACCTCCAGCGCCGGGTGGACGCCGGCCTCCAGGCGCTCGAACGACTTGAGGATGAGCCGGTCGCCGTAGGTGACGGACACGTCGTGCTGTTCGCCGCGGCGGGCGCGCACCGGGCCGGGCAACACGTCCGGCCCGCGGACGTCGGCGTACTCGGGGAACGCCGTGGCCGCGATCTCGCCGTCGGCGAATGGGATCGACCCGCCAGCGGTCAGGCCGACCAGGAAGTCGGCGGCGTAGCGCAGGTCGAAGCGCGCGTCGAACAGTGCCCCGGCTGGCTCGCCGCTGCGGGTCAACCCGGCGACGACCGAGGCCGGGTCGAGGTTGGCCGCGTCATCTGGCAGCGCGTAGCCGAGTCGCACCGCCCGCAATTGCGTCTCGCCGTCGAGGAACTCCGCGTTCAACAGCACCAGCGCCGACGGGGCCGACGTCGGCATCCGGGCGGCCGCACGGATCGCTACATCGCGCACCGTGCGAGCGACGCCGTGGTGGATCACCGTCTCCGTCAGGTAGGCCCGCAGCGCCCGCTCGAGGACGTCGTGCCGGGCCTGGTCGAGGAGGTCCTCCCACGTCCGGCCGATGTCGAGCTGCGGTGCGGCCGTCTCGCGCGACTTGGCCGCCGGACCGAATGCGAACCAGTAGAAGCCGTACGGACCGAGCGTCAACAGGTACGGTAGCTCGCCGACGCGTGGGAACGGGTTGCGGCCGAACAATTCGACCGGCGTCTGTCCCTTGAACTCGGCCAGGTCCAGTTCGACGTACTGGACGAACCGCGACAGGTTGGCAACGACGAACAGCGTCTCCCCCTCGTAGCGGCGCAGGAACGCCAGGATTTTCGGGTTCTCCGGTCGCAGGAACTCGATGGAGCCGCGGCCGAACGCCTTGTACTGCTTGC
>CAZNSL010000814.1:0-3171 GCA_964574975.1 uncultured Alcaligenaceae bacterium
ATCGACTTGCCAGCGGGCAGGTCCGGGCCGAGCCGGAACGCCATGCAGCGCAGGTCGCAGCCTTGGCCCAGGAGCGTGTCGCGGAACATCGCGTCGAAGGCATAGACCCGGTCGAACGCCTGACCCTGCGCGAACCAGCGCGACCAGCCGGTCGCGCCGACAATGGCTACGGACGCCGCGACGAACAGCCCCGCCGACGCGGCCATGCCGACGAGCACCTTGGGCCGGCCCATCGCCAATGGCACCCAGCCGACCGCGCCGAGCCAGTGGATTTTGTACGCCAACAGGCCCCAGATCAGCCCGGCAACCACGTCGCGTCCTCGGACGAGTTCCCCCCAGCCGGCCGCGAGCAGTGCGAGCGTCAGAAATCCGTTCTGGCCGAGTTGCAGCGTGTAGTACGAAGCAGGATAATACAGCACCATCGCCGCACACACCAGTAGCCCGACCCGCCCCTCAACGGCGCGGTACAGCAGTCCGACGCACAGCACGGCCAGCCCGAGGTTGACGTAGCGCATTACATCCGCTGCGTCGGCGAACCACAGCCGGCCCAGAGGCGCGTACAGGATCGCCGCCGTCGGTGGGTAGGGGCACAGAGCGTTGGCGCGGATTTGCGGACTGTCCAGCAGGTCCAGGCGGTGCGGCGGCAGCCGCGTGCGCCGGTATTCGGGCGTGGCATCGGCCGACGAGACGTTCCAATCGACCAACGAGCGCAATTCGCGGAACTGAATCGCGGGGTCGTAGGCGTCGGGGCCAAAACCCTGCGCAACCAGTCGGCCGAGCAACCACGGCGGGACGAGATCCGCCGAGTCGCCGCCGCCCAACTCCTCGTCGAGCACAACGTTGACGACACCGACGATAACGAGCGCCGCCAGCAGCACGTTCTCCAGGATTCTTGCGACGATGCGTGCCCGGCCGGCCATCGGTGCCTCGGTGGGTCAGTCGGGGCGGGCAATCAGGACGACGGCGTGACAGCCGATCGCCTCACCACGGCCGATATGGCCGACGTGCTCGCCGGTCTTGGCCTTCACGCTCACGTCGCCGACGCCGATACCGAGCAACCGGGCGAGCGACGCACGGATGTCGGCTTTGAGAGGCCCGAGTTTCGGCTCCTGAGCGAAGACGGTCACGTCGGCGTTGACGACGCGCCAGCCGGTCGCCGTCAGTCGCTCGAGCGCTCCATGCAGGAATACGGCCGAGTCGAGGCCGGCGTTGGCCGGGTCCGTGTCGGGGTAGAGATCGCCGATGTCGCCGAGGGCGGCCGCACCGAGGACGGCGTCGGTGACGGCGTGCAGGACGACATCGGCGTCGGAGTGACCGACGAGGCCACGCGGGTGATCGACGCGCAAGCCACCGAGGACGAGCGGCCGACCGTCGACGAGGCGGTGCGTGTCGTGACCGGAGCCGACGCGATACATGGTGTTCGATTAGCCTGGGCCGTGGTGTGCGTCAATCGAACCCGCCGGGGCCGCCGGCGTAGTTCTCGAAGCGCATGAACTGTTTGAGATAGGCGAGTACGATTTCGCCCGTCGGCCCATTCCGCTGCTTGGCGACCAGGACTTCGATAGTGTTGTCCTCCTGGCCGCCGTCGTGTTTGCCGGGTCGGTGGAGCATGAACACCGTGTCGGCGTCCTGCTCGATCGAACCGCTTTCGCGGAGGTCCGAGAGCCGGGGTCGGTGGTCCTGGCGATCCTCGCTGGAGCGGTTAACCTGGGCCAGCGCCATCACCGGGATTTGCAGTTCGCGGGCCAGGAACTTGAGTCGCCGCGAGATCTGTGCGACCTGTTCCTGTCGGCTATCGCGCCGGTTTTCGGCCTCGATGAGTTGAAGGTAGTCGATGACGATGAGGCGAATGTCGTTCTTCTTCTTGAGCCGCCGCGCGTTGGCGGCGATGCGCAACATCCCCTGTGAAGGAATGTCGTCGATGAACAACGGGGCCGGTCGCAACACGTCGCCCGCGGCGATGAGCTTGTTCATGTCGTCGGCGCTGAGGTTTCCCTTGCGCAGGCGGTGACTGTCGACGCGGGACTGCATGCAGAGCAAGCGGTCGGCCAGCTCGACTTTCGACTGCTCCAAACTGACGAAGAAGACGGGGGCCGGTGGCACGCCGCGCAGCGCGTCGCCAACGACGACGTTGCGCACGAGGTTGAGCGCCATGGCCGTCTTACCAACCGATGGCCTGGCCGCGAGGATGACGAGTTCGTTGTTGTGCAGCCCGGCGGTGAGTTCGTCCAAATCGACGTAACCCGTCGGCAGGCCGGACTCGGTATAGTCCTTCTGCGACCGGGCATCGATGCGGTCGAACGCCTGGTTCAGCGCTTCTTGTAGCGTCGTCGTCTGGCCGGTGATGCCGAGTTCGGCAACGTCGAGAATCTTCCGCTCCGCACCCTCGAGCAGTTCGTCGGCCGGCATCGACTGGTCGTAGGCATCGCGGAGGATCTCGTTGCCGGCCGTGATCAGGTTCCGAACGATCGCTTTCTCGCGAACGATTTCGGCGTAGTAGCGCGCATTGGCCGCCGTCGGAGCGGCGTCCCACAACTCGCCGAGGTAGGCGTAGCCGCCAACGTCTTCGATGAATTTCTGTTCGCGCAGCCACTCGGCCAGAGTGACCAGATCGGCCGGCATCACCTTGTCGATGAGGGTCGTGATGCCCTGGTAGATCTTGCGATGGGCGTCGAAGTAGAAATTCTCCTCGCGGAGAATCGGCACGACCTCACTGGCCACGCCGTTGTCGCGGAGCATGGAGCCGAGGACACCGCGCTCGGCCTCACGGCTGTGAGGGACGCCGCGCTCTAATAGTCCTTCGTCGGACACGGGGACGGCTCCTTGTCCCTAAAGGTAGTGGTTAGTGGTCAGTCGCGAGTGGTTAGGGAAGTATACCGATCTGCCTTCCCTAACCACTTGTGACGGACCACTAACCACTACTTCTTGCCTTCCGCCGGCTTGACGACGAGAACTTTGACCTCGCTCTCGATCTCGTAGCCGAGGTTGAGCTTCACCGCGTAGAGACCGAGTTCCTTGATGGCGGCCTCCATCTGCACCATCGCCGGATCGACCGGCAGGTTCCGGCCGCGGAGGGCCTTCGAGATTTCCTGCGGCCCGACGGAGCCGTACAGATGGCCTTCTTCGTTGGCGTTCGATTCGACGGTCACGCTGACGCGCTGAATCTGCTCC
>CAZNSL010000815.1:0-3166 GCA_964574975.1 uncultured Alcaligenaceae bacterium
GTACCGCTGGAAGCGTGCGCCGAGCAAGCTCGCTCGGTCGTTGTCGGCGGCGAATGCCGCCAGCGGCGGCCGCTGGAATTCCTCCTCGCTAGCCGCCAGCGTGAAGAATCCGTCGGCGGGTGCCTCACGGACGCCGGCCAGCCTCGCCGGCAGCAAGCCCCGGCCGTCCTTATACAGCAGCCGGTTGTACGCTTCGAGGTCGACACCGGGCCCGAGACAGACGACGAGGCCGCCGCCGCGCTGGAGATGGGTTTCCAGACGGGCAACCTCGCGCTCGTTGAGCCGAGGCACGTCGCATAGGAACACGCAGTCGTAGGGCGTCAGGTCGCTGACACCGGGATCGGCGAACTGAGCCAAGCCGACAATCTTCGGCCTGGCTGGGAACGCGGGATTGCGCGTGCCCTCCGGGAACGGGTTGAGCGCATCCGCCAGCCAGGTCGCGGCCTGATCGCGCCGCTCGACCGCCGGTTTGCCGTCAACCAACAGTATCGGCAGCGTATCGCGGACGTTCACGGTGATCGAACGTACGTCGTCGGCCACGAGCGGATCGGCGACGAGGCGGGACTGGAAGACGAATTCGCCAGTGTGACGGAATTCGTACGGGAAATTGACGGTCGCTGTACCGCCGGCCGGCAGCGTGACGATCTCCTGCTGCACCACCGACGGCTCGGGCGACTCGCCGGGAGCGAAGCGTCCGACGCGGAACTCCACGCGGACACCTTTGCGCTCGCGCGGTGCGAAGTTGTGAACCGTTGCGGCGACGATCGAGCGCGTGCCCGCCACCGGCAGCGGATCGGCGAGCACGAGGTTCGTGATGGCGAGGTTTTCGCCGCCGTCCTTGCCGACATCGACGCAGACGAGTTGCGATTGTGCCTGGAGCCGGCCCCACGCCTCGGTCCACGCACCGCCCGGCGAGGCCGGCGGCGTCCAAGTGGCCCGCTGGAGGTCGGTGAATACGTACACTTCGCGCTGGGCATACTTGCCTGGAGCACGCTTAAGCAACTCCTCGATGACTTGCAGCGTCGCGTGAAGGTCAGCCGGGGCGTGCGTGCATCGGAGGGTGTCGAACTCGCGGGCTACCTTTCCGACGTCCTCGCCCGGCCCGGCGACCACGGTCTGCGGCGGCGTAGCGAGCGTCACGACGCTGAAGCCGTCGCCGGCCGCCGACGACTTGACCAGTTCGACCGCGAGCGACTTGGAGCGGTCGAATGCGGTTCCGGCATCGCCGCGGGCAGTCATGCTGAGCGACGCGTCGAGGACGATGACCTTATGCGTGCGGCCCAAGACGGCAGGTCCAGCGACAGCCGCTCCGGGCAATAGCCGCTGCCAGATCGACTCGGCCCACGGTGTCACGGCGGTCATGGCGACGACGACGAGTGCCAGGAATAACGCCCGCACGGCAAGGAGAAGCCACTGTTCGAGCTTGAGCCGGCGGACGTTCTGTCGTTGGGCGGCGAGGAGAAAGCGCATGGCCGCCCAATCGACGACGCGGTAGCGGCGGCGGTTGAGCAAATGGATGACGACTGGCACGGCGGCCGCCCCGGCCAACGTGCCGAGAGCGGCGAGGGGGCCGGAAAAGATGACGGCAATCATGCGGTGGCCTTCCCTGCCCGGTGAGCCAGATACCGCGCCAGCACGCGACCCAGGTTCTCATCAGTGCGTAACGGCACCAGATCCACGTTCAGTCCGCGACACCCTCGGCGCACCTCGTTGCGGAAAGCAGTCAACTCCTTCAGGTAGCCGGCCCGCAGGCCGCGCGGATCAGTGAGCATCTCGGCCGGCACTTCGAGGCCGCGGAACAGCGTCGGATCGTCGAAGGGAAAGTCGAGTTCGGCCGCGTCGAGGACGTGGAAAACGACGACATCGTGCCGATCGAATCGCAGGTGCCGCAAGCCGGCGAGGATGCCGGGCACGTCGTCGAACAGATCGCTGAAGAGCATGACGACACCGCGCTGGCGTGCCCGCCCGGCGATTTCATGCAGCACGGGACCGATCTTCGTCGGCGCGTCGGACGTGCCCGCGGCGAGAGCGTGTAGCACCTCCTTCAGGTGCGACGGTTTGCCGGCCGGCCGCAGGAACTTACGTACGACAGCGTCGAAAACGGCCAGCCCGAGCGAGTCGCCGAGTTGTACGACCAGGTAGCCGAGGGCGGCGGCGGCCATGCAGACGTAGTCGTACTTGCTGACCGGGCCGGAGCCGTACTTCATCGACTGGCTGGAGTCGACGAGGAGCCAGGCGACGAGGTTGGTTTCCTGCTCGTACTGCTTGAGGTAGTAGCGCTCGGTGCGGCCGAAAACCTTCCAATCGACGTGCTTGATGTCGTCTCCGGGGGCGTACTCGCGGTGTTGGGCGAACTCGACGGCGAAGCCCTGCTGGCGGCTGCGGTGGTTGCCGGCCACGTACCCCTCGACGGCGAGGCGGGCCTGAAGTTCCAGGCCGCGGACCTGTGCGAGAACGGCGGGATCGAGGTAATTCGGTGTTGAAGTCATCGAGTCACGGCTGGCGGCGCGATAATAGTTCGACGACAAGGATGAACGACCTTAGTCGGGCTTCATCTTAGCTCGCCGCCACTTCCAATTGGTAGCCCGCATCACTTCTCGCCCGGCTCTCGCGGCGTCGCTTCGATCAGCCGACGCACGATCTCGTCGGGCGTCACGCCGTCGGCTTCGGCGTTGAAATTCGTCAGGACGCGGTGTCGCAACACCGGTGCGGCCACCGCCCGCACGTCCTCGCAAGCGACGTACGGCCGACCGTTGAGTACGGCCCTCGCCTTCGCGGCGAGGATCAAGTACTGACTCGCCCGCGGCCCCGCGCCCCAGGTCACGTAGTCAGCGACGAACTCCGGGACGCCGCCCTTTTCGCGACGCGTCGCGCGCGTCAATTTCAGGGCGTATCGGATGACGTATGGGGCCACCGGCACTTGGCGCACCAGTTCCTGCATGGCCGTCAGGTCTTCCGCCGTCACTACGCGCTCGAGGGCGAGCGGGGTGCCGCCGGTCGTCGAGTGGACGATTTCGTACTCCTCGTCCTCGCTCGGGTAGTCCACTTTGATGTTGAGCATGAAGCGGTCCTGCTGCGCCTCCGGCAGCGGGTACGTCCCTTCCTGCTCGATTGGGTTCTGCGTCGCCAACACGAAAAACGGTGCCGGCAGGTGGTGCCGCGTACC
>CAZNSL010000816.1:0-3163 GCA_964574975.1 uncultured Alcaligenaceae bacterium
TGATGGCGCCGACGCCGCCGGTGATCTGGTTCTGGGCGTCGTGGGAGCGGTCCTGGGTCGTGCCGTTATCGTCGAAGTAATCCCAGTTGCCGAGGCCGTCGTAGGTCCAGTCCTGATCGTAGCCGTCGTCGCGGTCGTAGGTGGCGATCTGATTCAGGCCGTCGTAGGTGTAGACTTCGTCCAGATCCAAGTTGGGGCTGGTGGCCAGCGAGACCGGGTTTGTCTTGGTCAGGCGGTTGCTGTTGCGATCGTAGGTATAGAGGAACTCGTCTTTGACGGTGCTGCCGACTTTCCAGTTCTGGTCGACGATGCGGCCGAAGCGATCGAGGCCGCCGTACTGATCGCCGGCGTCGCCGGCCGACGAAGTGATGTACGTCAGATCGAGGCTCGACGCCGGACTGGTCGGCAGCGGATGGCCGCGTTTCACGACGGTGCCGAGGCCGAGATAGTCGTAAGTCTCCAAGGTGCCCCCGGAGTCGCTCAGGCTGGAGAGCCGGCTGACATCATTATTGATGCCCGACGCGTAGTTGTGTGTCAAGACCCGGCCGTCCGGATACGTAACGGTCGTGGGCCGGGAGTGGTTGGCGCTCGAGGCCATTTCCGTGTAGGCGTACTGCACCTTGGGGCTGCTGCCGGTGTTCACGGCGCCGCCATGGGCCTGGTACTCGGTGATTAACTGACCGAGGTTGTTAAAGGCGCGCTGCACCTGATTCACGACCGTCGTGCCGGCCGTGTCGCTGTAGCTTGTGAACTTATAGGCATTGCCCTGGGTGTCGTATTCGGTCTTGATGCGGCGCACGGCGCCGTCGACGCCGCTGCCGGGCGTCGTCACGGTGTCGTCGGTGATGCGACCCATGAGGTCGTAGCTGTAGGTGTGGAGACTGCCGTTGCGGTCGGTGCTGGTGACCGTCTCGCCGAGGGCATTGATCGTGACGACGTCCTTGAGCGTGCTGCTAGGCGTGCCGGCCCCCGGCGAGGTCGGCGTCGGCCAGCGCGTCTCCTTGACGAGATCGTTGGTATAGAGCCCGCTGGTGAAGCCGTAGACCCACTCGGTGGTCTGGAAGTCGCTGCTGGTTGTGTAGGCCGTCAGGCTGGTCATGCCGGCGGGGCCGTAGGTGTAAACCGTCTTCTTGTCGTTGTCCGCCCCGACGGTGCCGTCGACGTGGTTCTCGTAGGTCTCCTTGGTGCGGCCCATCAGGTCATAAAGAGTCCGCGATTTGCGGTTCATCGGGTCAGTGACTTCGTATTGACGACCCGCCGCGTCGTAGCTGACATCGGTGCGGAGTACCGTGTCGCTGCGGTTGTTGGCGGAGTCGGCGAGTGTGCTGGGACGGGTCCAGTCGCTGCCGGCGTTCGTGCCGACGTCGATCGTCGTGACGAGGCGATCCGCGGCGTCGTAGTAGTAGCCCTGGAAGCTGACGCGGGCTTTGACGGTGCTGGAACCGGATTCTTCCTCGAGTGCGCCGGTATCGGTTTCGTCGTGGAAGCGCTGGCGGGCAATGCTCTTGCGGAGGTTGCCGTTGGCGTCGTATTCCATCTCCTGCTGTTCGAGAACGATGTCGCCGGTCACATCGTCGGCGTCGCCGTAGCCGGAGTCGCCGCCGCCGTCGCTGGCGAAGCTCGTGAGCAGGCGGCCGGCGCCGTCGTACTGCATTTTCTGAACGAGGTTGCCCGGCGATTTCGTCTTGATGGCATTGCCACGCAGGTCGTACCAGATCGACGTGGTGAGTGCAGTCGACGAGACAGTTCCGTTCGTCTGATTCACCGAACGGACCTCGGACTTGAAGACGCGCCCCAGTTCGTCGTAGCTGATGTCGGTGCGGGCACGAACGATGCTGGAGTCCCCGTAGCCGTAGCCGTCGCCGTCGGAACGGTTCTCCTGCGTCACCTGGTCGAGATTGTCGTACTCGTACGTGAACATGGGACGGTGCAAGCCTGAGCTTTCGCTGGGGAAAAACGCGTTGCTGTCGCTCCCTTCCTTCACGTAGATGAGTCGGCCTCGATGGTCGTAACCATAGCGCGTCGTGCGGGTGGCGGCCCCGCCGCCCGGTGATTCCGTCACGGTGGTCAATCGGCCGTCGCCCCAGGAGGGACCGACGTCATAGCCGTAACTGCGAACCTGGGTCATGTTGGTGCCGGTCAGGTTCGTGGGACTCCAATTGCCGGTCGTCGGCACGTCGTCGGTGCCGACCCACTCGCTCACGGGACGGCCCTCCAGGTCGAACTCGGTGCGCGTGATCGTGCCGGCGGGGGAGACGACTTTATTGCGCAAGCCATTATGCATGCCGTACGCGTATTCCGAGCGATGATAATTGGTATCCTTCGTGCCGAGCGTGACGCTGGACGTGGAGTAGCTGATGCTCGTCAGGTTGAAGTAGGTGTCACTGGCCACGGTCTGGCCCGCCTCATTCTGGACGCTGCGGGCCAGCGACGCGATGTCTGAAGCCGTAAAGGACTCGGTGCCATTCGGACGCAGACTGGTCAGGCTCGGGGCCGCCGTGATCGAGATGGTCTCGGTGTAGCCGCGGGCGCGGTTGTGTCGGCTGACGAGGGTCGGGCCGGTCGGGCCGTCCGGCGTCAGGGCCGTGTCCCAGGCCGGATAGTAGCGGACTTCCTGATCGGCGTCCTTAAAGACCGTGTAGTCGACGCGGCCGTTCGGGCTGGTGAGCTTGGTCGATCGTCCCAGGCTGTCGACCTCGGAGTCGGTGATGAGATGAAGTCCGCCGCCGGCGGGCGTCGTCCAGCCGCTCGGCAGGTTGGCGAAGTCGCCGGTATTGGCATCCTCGACGTCTTCGATGTGCCGCGTCACCGATCCCGTCCGCGTGTCGTGAGCCGTGTAGGAGAGGAAGCCGGCTTCGTCCTTGGTCCAGGTGGGATGGCCATCAGTATCGAAGAAGGTGATGGTGCTCGTCGCCGAGTTCGGACCGTTCTGCGCCGTGGTCACGGTGGGCATCGTCGTCGTGACCGACGCCTGCTGCGCGGTCGAACCCTGCCAGGTGTACGCCATCGACGTGGTCTGGGCGCCCGTGGTGGCATTGCGATAACGCGTTTCCGACGCCGGGAAGGCGAAGTTTTGAGTGCCGTCGCTGCGGAGGAGATAGGCGTGAACCGTACGCGACGAATCCAACTGTCACGTTCGGTGGACGAAATGCCGAGATCGAGT
>CAZNSL010000817.1:0-3156 GCA_964574975.1 uncultured Alcaligenaceae bacterium
CGGCCTCGTGGTGTGCATCACCGAGGGCATTCCGGTGGTCGACATGCTGCGAGCGATGACCTTCCTGAAGACGCGGCCCGCCACCCGGCTGATCGGTCCCAACTGCCCGGGCATCATCTCGCCCGGCAAGGGCAAGGCCGGCATCATCCCGGCGAACATCTGCAAGGAAGGCCGCATCGGCATCGTGTCGAAGAGCGGCACCCTGACCTACGAGGCCATCGACCAGCTCACGCGGCTGGGCCTCGGCCAGTCGACGTGCATCGGCATCGGCGGCGACCCGCTGATCGGCACGACACACATCGACGCCCTCGGCTTGTTCCAGAACGACCCCGACACCGACGCCGTGATCATGATCGGCGAGATCGGCGGCTCGGCCGAGGAAGAGGCGGCGGCGTGGATCAAGCAGCACTTCACCAAGCCGATCGTGGCGTTCATCGCCGGCCAGACGGCGCCGCCGGGGCGCCGCATGGGCCACGCGGGCGCGATCATCGCCGGTGGGCAGGGCACGGCAGCCGAGAAGATGGCCGCGTTGACGGCGGCCGGCGTACGTGTGGTCAAGAGCCCGGCCGATATGGGAGAATCCCTCGTCGCCGCGCTGAAGAAGTAGTCATGCGTCACACGTCGTCCTTCCGGTTCGTGTTTTCGTTTACCGGCAATTTTGCCGGCCGGGACGCCGTGTAGCCGAGCGACGACGCACCACGAGCTCGACACACACCGCCGCCCGGACCGAAGCGTCCAGGCGGCGGTTTTCTTTTTCTTGGGAGATTCGCGCCATGACCGTCCCATCCCTGCCGGACCTGCGACGTGCCGTCGACGACATCGACCGCGTCGTGCTGCACGCCCTGGGCGAACGCGCCCGCCTGATGCGCGACATCACGGGCGCCAAGGCGGCCGCCGACCAGCCCCTGCGTGACGAAACCCGTGAGGCCGCGCTGCTGGCGCACCGCGCCGCGTACGCCGAGGGGCTAGGCCTCGATCCCGGGCTCGTGCGGCGGCTCTATCGCGAGATCCTCGACGACGCCGTGCGGCGGCAGCGCGACTGGCTGAAGGAGGCCGATGCGGCCACCGACCTGCCGCTCACCGTGGCCTACCAGGGAGCGGAGGGCGCCTACGGCCACGAAGCCGCGCTGCGGCACTTCGGCGTGGAACGCCGGCCGGTGACGCTGGTCGCCTGCCGGTCGTTCCGCGAGACGCTGGATGCGGTGGACAAGGGCACGGCCGATCGCGCCGTCCTGCCGATCGAGAACAGCACCGCCGGCTCGGTGCACGAGGTCTACGACCTGCTCTTCGAGCGCCAACTCGCCATCGTCGGTGAGGAGATCGTCGACGTGCGTCATTGTCTGCTGGGCGTGCCCGGGGCCACCCTCGACGGCCTGTCGCGCGTCCTGTCGCATCCGCAGGCGCTGGCACAGTGCAGCGAGTACCTCGCCGAGCGACCCGCCCTCGACCCCGTGCCGGCCGCCAACACGGCGCTCGCTGCCAAACGTGTCGCCGAGGAGGGTCTGGCCGCACAGGCCGCGATCGCCAGTGCCGAGGCCGGGGACCGCTACGGCCTGGTCGTGCTGGCGCGCGACATCGCCAACCAGGCGGTCAACCAGACGCGGTTCGTGGTGGTGGCGGCGACGCCCGTCGCCTGCGACCCGAAAGTGGAGGCGAAGGTGGCCCTCGTGTTCGGCACCCGCCACGAACGCGGGGCGCTGGTCCGCTGCCTGAACGTGCTGGCCGACGAAGGCATCAGCCTGACCAAGCTCGAGTCACGGCCGCGTCCCGGCCTGGCATGGGAATACGTCTTCTACGTCGACGTCGAGGGACACGTCGCCGAGCCGCGCCTGCAGGCGGCCCTGACACGCCTCACGGCGGCGACGCAGTTCCTGCGGGTGCTCGGCTGCTTTCCGCGGGCGATCGGCGCGGAACGCCGGACGGCGCAGGTATAATCGGCAGGATATGCAGCGTACCTTTGCCATCATCAAACCAGATGCAGTGCGTGCGGGTTCCATGGGGAAGATCCTGGCCCGTATCGAAGCCGAGGGCTTCGCCGTCCGCGGCGCGCGGTTGATCCACATGTCCAAGGCCGAGGCCGAGGGCTTCTACCACGTCCACCGCGAGCGGCCCTTCTTCGGCGGCCTCACCGACTTCATGTCGTCGGGGCCTTGCCTGGTGCTGTGCCTCGAGGCGGCGGACGCGATCCGGAAGTGGCGCGACCTGATGGGCGCGACCGACCCGGCCAAGGCGGCGGACGGCACGCTCCGCAAGGAATTCGGCCGCTCGATCGACAACAACGCGACGCACGGCTCCGACGCACCCGAGACGGCGGCGTTCGAGCTGGGCTACTTCTTCCGCGGCATGGAGCTGCGGTAAGTCGAGGCGGATGGGGCCCGCGCTCGTCGGCCTCGGGCTGGTCGTGGCGGCGGTCGGCGCCCTCATCTGGCTCGGCGTGCCGCTCGGCCGGCTGCCGGGCGACATCGCCATCGAGCGCGAGTCCTTCCGGCTGTACATCCCGATCACGACGTCGCTGCTGGTCAGCGGCGTCCTGATGCTCGTGAGCTGGCTGCTGCGCCGCTAGGCGCGGGGAACGGAGAGACGATGGCGATCAAGAGCGACCGCTGGATCCGCCGCATGGCGCGCGAACACGGCATGATCGAGCCGTTCGAAGACCGCCAGGTGCGGCAGGGCGTCGTCTCGTACGGGTTGTCGTCGTACGGCTACGACTGCCGCGTCGCCGATGAGTTCAAGGTCTTCACGAACGTCTACAACACGGTCGTCGACCCGAAGCATTTCGACCCGAAGTCGTTCGTCGACATCCAGGCCGCCGAGTGCATCGTGCCGCCGAACTCGTTCGCCCTGGCGCGCACCATCGAGTACTTCCGCATTCCGCGCGATGTGCTCACGGTGTGCCTCGGCAAGTCCACCTACGCACGCTGCGGCATTATCGTCAACGTGACGCCCTTCGAGCCGGAGTGGGAGGGGCACGTCACCCTCGAGTTCTCCAACACCACGCCGCTGCCGGCCAAGATCTACGCCAACGAAGGCATCGCGCAGGTGCTGTTCTTCCAGAGTGACGAGGCGTGCGAGGTCTCGTACAAGGACAAGTCCGGCAAGTACCAGCAGCAGCGCGGCGTCACCCTTCCCAGGATCTGAGGCCCGACGGGAACGGCA
>CAZNSL010000818.1:0-3147 GCA_964574975.1 uncultured Alcaligenaceae bacterium
AACCCTGGACCCCCGCTTTACGAAAGCGGTGCTCTACCGCTGAGCTAAGGCGGCGCGAAATCGACTAAGACCAAGATACCGCGATCCGTCAGTTCGTCAATAAAGGGGAAAGCCTCAATGCGGGTCGAATGGTTCGCGTTTTTGTCGATGATGGGATCCGGTTAAGTCACGACCCAACTCCCACTCCTGACATGACCCCGTGGCCAATGGACTTGAAGCACATCGGGCACTTTCTCCAGCAAGCCTTTGTCAAAGTGTTACGCCAAATCGATTACCGAAATCGGCGAAGTCCTGGGCGTTGATCGTGCCGTCGTTGTTGAAGTCAAACGGGTTGTTCGGCTCCGTGGCTCCGAAGGCCCCGCCGAAGGCGGCGAAGTCGCTGCCGTCCACGGTGGCGTTGGCGTCCGAGTCGCCGAAGAGGCGGAAGAACTTGTTGGTGGTGTTGCCGGTGAGGACGTAGTTGTCGCCGGGGGTGCCGTTGCCGTCGCCGTCGAGGTTCAGGGCTTGCGCGGCCAGCACCGTGAGGGTGTAACGGCCGTCGGCGAGCGAGCCGAATTGCGCTTCCGCGCCCGTGAACCCGGAGAGCGTCACTTCCGTGTGCCCGCTGACAATTGCGGCATTGGCCGTGAAGCCGCCAACGGCGCCGCCGCCCTGGCGGGTGAGCGAGAAGGCGGCTGCCACCGGGCCGTTGAACGTTACGAGGTTGTCGAAGACGACCGTGATGGAGAGCACGCGCGAGCGCTGGATCGCGCCGCCGTTGACCTGAACGGCCGACACTTTGACCGCCGCCGGCGGTTGCACCTCGACAGCACCGATGTCGATGACGCCGATAGTGCGCGGCAGGCCGCGCTGATCGGTGGTCAGCGGCACGGGGTTGCTGCCGACGTTCTGCAGCGGGCTGTCGACGGCGGGCAGCAGCGTATCGGTGGGGCCGCCGTTGTTGGTGAGGGCGGCGAGCTTGAGGTTGGTGCCGAAGGCGAGGTTGCCCCCCTGGTCGTTGAAGTTGATGCCGGCAGAAGAGCCAATGGCGCTGGTCTTGGCGTTGACGCTGGCGGAGATGTCCGGCCCCGTGGCTGCGGTGTTGCCGGAGACGATACTGCTTTCGAGGCTGAACACGGCCGAAGATGCGATGCCTCCGCCGCCGCCGGCGCTGTTGCCGACGATTGTCGTGTTCTGAATAAGGAGCGTGCCCGAGTTGAATCGGATCGCACCGCCTCCGGTGCCCGCGGTATTGGCGGCGAAGGTCGAGTTGCGGACCGTGAGATTGACGTTGGGGTTGCAAAAGATCGCACCGCCACTGCCTGCCGCAGAGTTGCCTGTGAACGTGCAGCCGACGACGCTCAACGACCCCGGGACGTAGAAGGTGACGACGGCCCCGCTACCGCTGGTTGAGGTGTGGCCGGAGATCGTGCAGTCGGTCAAAGTCAGGGCTTCGTCGACATTGGAGATTGCCACCGCATTGACGGCCTTACCGTTGGCAATGGTCAGGCCCGAAATCGCGACCGGCTGCGCCGTGAGCGGTGTATTGACAGACATGACCCGCACGGCGTTGCCGCCGCTGACGGTGGCGAGCCGCGCGCCGGGGCCGGTGATGGTCGCCGCATCGGTGATACTCAGCGTGCTGGCGAGCGGGATCGTCTTCGCGCTGTTGAAGAACGTGCTGTCGAAGGTGATGGTATCGGCTCCAATGACGCGGTTGGATTCGGCGATCGCATCGCGCAGGCTGCCGACGCCGGAGTCGGCGGCGTTCATGACCCGCGTGTTCAACTCGAATGCGCCGATGTCGATGGCGCCATTCAGGCGGTTGAAGCCGCGCTGATCGAGCGTGAGGCTGGTCGGGTTGCTGCCCTTGTCCCGCAGCGGGCTGTCGAACTCGAAGGCGATGGTCTGCGTCGGGCCGCCGTTGCTGGCGAGGCTGCGCAGCTTGAGGTTCTGGCCGATGAGGTTGTTGGTGTTGGTGCCGAAAGTGAAGCCGTTGGTGCTGCCGATGGCGCTGTTGGAGATGTGGACGACGCCCTGGAGCTTGAGGATGTCCGGCTGGGCGCCGCTGGCGGTGTTATTGCTGACGACGGAGCTTTCGACGGTGATCGCAGAGGATCCGTTGCTGTCGATGCCGCCGCCGTTGGCCGCGGTGGTGTTGCCGGTGATGGTGCAGTTGCGGACGCTGAGTATGCCACCGAATCCAAAATAACCGCCGTAGCAGGCCACACCGCCGCCGAAGCTCGCGGCGCTGTTGCCTGAGACGGTGGTGTTCCGCAGATCGGCGCTGGCGTCGTAGTAAAGCCGGATGCCACCGCCGCGGCCGGTGAGCGCCCGGTTGCCGCTGATGGTGCAGTTCAGCGTGGAGACATTGGCGTTGATGTAGTTGTGTCCCGCGAAGATGCCGCCGCCGCCGCCCGACGCGGTGTTGGCGCTGACGGTCGTGTTGGTGAGATTCAGCGTGCCCGCGCCGGACAGATGGATCGCCCCGCCGTTGACGGTCGCGGAGTTGTTCGTCAGCACCATGTCGCTGAGGTTCAGTACTTCATTGTTCATCCGGATGGCACCGCCGTCGTCGGCCTTGCCGCCGGTGAGGGTCATCTTGCTGAGGTTGAAGACCGTGCCCGCCAGCGGCAGTGTGGTGTTGAAGATGCGGCTGGCGTTATTGCCGCTGACGGTGAGCAGGTTCGCACCTTTGCCCGTGATGGTGACGGCTTCATTGAGAGCGAGTTCGCCGCTGGTGAGCGTGATCGTCTTGGCGGTGTTGAAGCTGGAATCGAAGCCGATGGTGCTGGCACCGGGGAAGCGGTTGGCTTCGAGCACGGCTTCGCGCAGGCTGCCGATGCCTGAGTCGTTGGTATTCGTTACGAAGTCGTTGAACTCGACGGCGCCGATGTCGGGCGGCCCGTTCGAGACACGGAAGAGGCCGCGGGCATCGGCGAAGAGGCCCGCGGGGTTGCTGCCCGCGCCGATGAGCGGGCTGGCGGAGTCGAAGATGATCGTCTGCGTCGGCCCGCCGTAGTTGCCGAGCGGAGCGAGCTTCAAGTTGGCGTGCGGCTGATTGAGGATGTTGCCGCCCTGGTCGTTGAGCGAGAAGCCGCTGGTACTCCCGATGGCGGAGAACTTGGCGTTGACGGTGCCGCTGTTGAAGTCGGCGATCGCGCTGGC
>CAZNSL010000819.1:0-3140 GCA_964574975.1 uncultured Alcaligenaceae bacterium
GGGCGGCCGTTGGTAGCCAGGGGCGTCAGCCCCTGGAATTTGTAGCCAACGTCCTTAGCCCCGGAGGGGCGGCAGTCTGTCGCCCCTCCGGGGCTGGGTTCGTGGGAGGTGACGGCGTACCAAGGGCTGACGCCCCTGGCTATCAACGGCCGCCCCTCCGGGGCTAAGGCAGACGCAACGTCTTACTTGTTCGGCGTCACGCTCACGTTGTCGAAATACGCCGGCGCGCCCGGCTGGCCGTCGTGGATGCCGGTCGCTTTGCCGTACACGCCGGCCGCGCCCTCGCGGTTGGGCCGCGGATCCTCGACCTCCAGCATCCACGCCTCCGGCTCCTTCTGGCCGCGCGGCCACATCTTGCCGCGGACCAGCAGTTTGTCGCCCTTCGGTACCGTCGTCAGCTTCAGCGTGTACCAGGTGTTCGGCTTGAACTTCGCGTCCATCGTCTTGTAGATCCGCCGCTGGGCGTCCCAGGAGTCCAGCCGGAGGTCTTGCTCGTTACCGGTGAGCTGGAGGACGTAGCGCTGGTTGACGACGCCGGCGTCCGGCATGTTGTCGCCGACCTTCTCGCCCATCACGTCGGCCTGCACCGTGTAGTCCTTCTCGTGCCAGAACGTCATGTAGCCGTTGGCCCGCGCGATCGGCGGTACCGGGATGACCGCGCCCTTTTGCAGTACCTTCTTGCCGTCCTTCTCGACGACGTAGAACTTGCCCTGTGCGTTGAGCCAACCGCCGGGGAACGAGCCGAGCGGCATCTTGGTGAAGTCCGGCTTGTACGGCAGCGTGTTGACGACGCGGACGCGGGCCGCGCCCGTCAGGTTACCGACCTTGGCGACGACCATCCCCTGTTGACCGCCCGCGTCGGCGGAAACCGTCAGGTGGCCGTCTTTGATCGCGCCGGCCAGCACCGCGGGCGTGTACGTGGAACTCGGCACAACCGGGGCTGCGGCCAGCGACCACGAATCCGCCGGCGCGTCCTTGATGAAATGGCCCTTCGCGTCGAACAGCTTGACCTTGAACGACGCCTTCCCGCCGGGGGTCAGCACGGTGTCGGCCGGGATGACCTGGACGTGGGCCGGCGGCTCCTTCGACGGCGGCACCGCCTCGACCGACGCGTCGTTCCGGATGGGCGTCGGCGTCACGTCTTTCTTGCCGATACAGTACACGTCGTCGGCGGTGGCGAAGTAGACGCGGCCGTTCGAGACCGCCGGGGTGCTATTGCACTCGACGAGGACGCCGCCGGCCTTGCTGAAGAAGCGGTGTTCGTAGACTGGCCGGCAGCGCTTGCCGTCGTCGCGCAGGATGCCGAGGCGAGCATTGACGGCGGTAATGTAAATCTTCCCGTCGGCCCACACCGGCGCACCGCGGGCCTGGTTGCCGTACTTGTACTTCCAGATGTACCGGCCGCCCTTTTTGGCGTCGAAGCAGAACAAGGTCGCTCCGTCGTCGGCGACGTACAGCCGGCCATCGTGGATCATGGGCGACGACAGGCCCGCCTTGACGCCGAACGCCTCCCACACCAGCTTCGGGTGACCGTTCTCGACCTGGGCACCGTCCACGCAGACGATGCGGCCCTGATCCGCCTGGCCGGCGTTCTCCTGATCGTTGGTGATGTAGACGTAGCTGCCATCGACGACCGGCGACGAGTTCAGCGCCATCGCGCCGACGGGGTAGTCCCACACCTTCACGCCGGTGTTGGCCTGCAACGCGATCAGGTGCCCGTCGGCCGAGCCGGTGATGAACAGCCGCTGGCCGCCGATCGTGGCGACGACCGGGCAGGAGCAGTACGTCACCTTCACGCGGTCGGCCGGGTCGCTCCACCAGACCGGCGTGCCGGTGCGCTTGTCGAAGGCGACGAAGCGGTTGCCGCCGCGCAGCGACTGACTACCCCACGAATTGTTGATGAAGCCGACGATGACCAGGTTGCCCTCGACGATCGGCGTCGTCGTGCGGCCGCCGTAACCGGAGACGCGGCCGTACTCCTCGCTGAGCGAGCGCCGCCAGACGATCTTGCCGGTCTTGCCGTCGTAGCAGGTGAACAGACCTTGAACGCCGTGGGTGTAGACGTACCCGGTCTCCTTGTCGCCGGCGGGGTTGGACCAGCCGACGCGACTGGAGACGATGTCGGAGTGGAAGACGTTGAACTTATCTTCCCAGAGAATCTTGCCGTCGTCGGCATCGAAGGCGACGACGCGTTCGCCCTCGTCGATGCCACTACCGTCGCCGGTGATGATGAACACCCGGCCGTCGAGAACCATCGGCGTCGAGCGGCAGCCGATGGGTTGCTTCCACACGATGTTGGAATTGGGTGCGGCAGTGTCGTAGCCGAACTTGTCGGGCAGCCCGGTCTCGCGCGACACGCCGGTCTGCTCCGGCCCGCGCCAGTGCGCCCAGTCCGAGGCGAGCGAAGAATTAGCCACAGATGAACACAGATAAACACAGATAAGACATTTGAAAGAAAGCAACGGCCGTCGCATGTCTGGCTCCTTCGGGTCGTATTTATCTGTGTTTATCTGTGTTTCTCTGTGGCTAATTCTTTATCTGTGGCGAATTCTCTTCGCCTTCATCTCGAAGCGCGGCAGCGTGCCCGGCGGCACCTCGCGCACCTCGGCGCGGAACAACAACTCGTCGCGGATCGCCCGCGCCACCTGGGTCGCAACGCCGCCCGCGCCCGGCGTCGGCTCCACCTCGACGAGCAGTTCCGCGAGCGGCCCGGTGTGGTCCACGGTCACGCGGTACTCGGCCACGGCGGCAACGCGGCGAACGACCGCCTCCAGCGCCGCGGGGTACAGATTGTTGCCCCGCAGGTGGATCATGTCGTCGGTGCGACCGAGCACGCCGCCAGTCAGCCTCTGGTATGATAGGCCGCACGGGCAACGTGTCGCGTCCGCGCGCACCAAGTCGCCGGTGCGGTAGCGGATCAAGGGGCTGTCCACGCGACCCAGGTTCGTCAACACCAACTCGCCGGCCTCCCCCACAGCAACCGGCGTGCCGGTCGCGGGGTCGAGGATTTCGGCGACGTAATCGTCGTCGAGGACGTGGCAGCCGAGCGGGTTCTCGACGCACTCGACCGCGACTGGGCCGACTTCGGTCAGGCCGTAGTGGTCGAAGACGCGCGCTCCCCAGCCGCGCTCGATCAGTTG
>CAZNSL010000820.1:0-3140 GCA_964574975.1 uncultured Alcaligenaceae bacterium
AACAACACCGCCGGCTACCGCCGGCCGCTCGGACTCACGCCGGTCGTTCGCCATACAGTGATATCAGGAGGATCCTACATGTCCGAACCGTCCCGCCGCCTGCCGGTCGGGGCCGAGGTACAGCCCAGTGGCGGAGTTCACGTTCGCGTCTGGGCACCCGACCGCCGGCGCGTCGCGGTGCTGTTGGATGACGGCCGAACCGTGGAGCTGGCGCGCGAAGACGGCGGCTACTTCGCCGGCCACGTCGCCGACGCCGGCCCTGGCACCCGCTACCGCTTCCGCCTCGACGACGACCCGACGCCATATCCCGACCCCGCATCGCGCTTCCAGCCGGATGGGCCGCACAACCCGTCGGAAGTCATCGACCCCGCCGCGTTCCGCTGGACCGACGCGGACTGGCGTGGCGTCGCCCTCGAGGACGCGGTCCTCTACGAGATGCACGTCGGCACATTTGCGCCGGCTGGCACCTTCGCCTCTGCGGCCGAGAAGTTGCCGCACCTCAAAGACCTGGGTGTGACGCTCGTCGAGGTGATGCCGGTCGCCGAGTTTCCCGGCCGGTTCGGCTGGGGCTACGACGGTGTACACTGGTTCGCGCCGACGCGCCTCTACGGCCGGCCGAACGACTTCCGCGCCTTCGTCGATCGCGCCCACGCGTTGGGAATCGGCGTGATCCTCGATGTCGTGTACAACCACTTCGGCCCCGACGGCAACTACCACGGTTGCTTCGCCAAAGGGTACTTCACTGACCGCTACCACACCGACTGGGGATCGGCGATCCACTACGACGGCGAGGGCAGCGGCCCAGTGCGCGAACTGGTCTGCGCCAACGTCGCGTACTGGATCGACGAGTACCACCTCGACGGTCTGCGGCTCGACGCGACACAAAACGTGTACGACAGCAGCCCGTCGCACATCCTCGCCGACCTGGGCGCGGTGGCCCGCAAGGCCGCCGGTGGCCGTACCATCGTGCTCGTCGCCGAGAACGAGCCGCAGGAGGTGAAGATCGTCCGCCCGCGCGACCGGGGCGGCTACGGCCTCGACGCCTTGTGGAACGACGACTACCACCACACGGCCCTGGTGGTGCTGAACGGCCGGCACGAGGCATATTACACCGACTACCGCGGCACGCCGCAGGAGTTCGTGTCGGCGGCGAAATACGGCTATCTGTACCAGGGGCAGTACTACGCCTGGCAGAAGCAGCGCCGCGGCACGTCGAGCCGCGGCGTTCCCTGTGCGGCGTTCGTCAACTTCCTGGAGAACCACGACCAGGTCGCCAACTTCGGCCTCGGCTGGCGCGTCAATCAACTGGCCTCTCCCGGCCGGCTGCGGACGCTGACCGCGTTGACGCTGTTGATGCCGGGCACGCCGATGCTGTTCCAGGGCCAGGAGTGGGCCACCTCGAAGCCGTTCCTGTACTTCGCCGACCACAAGCCGGAATTGGCGAAGCTCGTCTGGGCCGGCCGCAACAGGTTCATGGCCCAGTTCGAGAGCGTCGCCACGGCCGACATGCAGGCGGCTCTCCCCGACCCGGCCGACGCCGATACATTTGCCCGTTGCCGGCTCGACTGGTCGGAGGCCGCAACGAACGCGCACTGGCTCGCCCTCCACCGCGACCTGTTGCGCCTGCGCCGCGAAGTGCCGGCCCTGCGCCCGGCGTGCCAGGCCGATGTGGACGGCGCGGTCCTCGGATCGGCGGCGTTCGTGCTGCGCTACTTTGCCGCGGACGGCGACGACCGGTTGCTCATCGTCAACCTCGGCAGCGACCTGAAGCTGTCGCCGGCCCCGGAGCCGCTCTTGGCACCGCCGGAGGGGATGGCGTGGGTAGTACAGTGGTCGAGCGAGCGGCCGACGTACGGCGGCTGCGGCACGCCGCCGGTCGAGCGGCCGGAGGGCTGGTCGATCCTCGGCGAGTCGGCGGTGCTGCTGAAGCCGGGACCGGACCCGGCGGGGGATGTCGTGATCTGAGGTCTTGTAGGGTGGGACGAGTGGAGCGGGAAAGCGGCCCAAAACGCGCGGCGCGAGGGGGCCACCGGGGGCCCCGTGTGCCCCGACTCCCACCGCGACCGTCCGGGGGCGATTCGTTCGCGGTGGGACTCGCTCCACTCGTCCCACCCTACAAGTCTGGGAACGAGGAACGAGAGGAGGCACGAATGCCCGCATCGGATGCGCAACCCCTGGTCCGCCGCGCCCCGTGGCCGCCCGAGCGCGCCGCCGACCCGGAGCCGCTGCTGTCCCGTGAGTGGCTGGTCGCCAACGCCCTGGGCGGTTACGCGTCCGGCACAGTCGCCGGCGTGCCGACGCGGCGCTACCACGGCCTTTTGATCGCGGCCTTGCCCGCGCCATTGGGCCGGACGGTCATGCTCGGCCAGGTCACGGAGTTGATCCGACTGCGCGGCGGCGAAGTGTCGCGCTTCGGCGGCGAGGAGAAGACCGGCGGCCGACTCGAATTGCACGGGGCCGACCGCATCGAAGAGTTTCGCCTCGAGGGCGGGCTGCCGGTGTGGCGCTACGAGTTCTGGGGCAACATCATCGAGAAGCGGCTGATCCTCGCCCACCGGCAGAACACCGTCTACCTGTCGTACCGGCTGGCGAAGGGCGATGCGCCGGTGCGGTTGAAGTTGCGGCCGGCCGTCCACTTCCGCCTACACGACGACCCGGTCAACACGCCGCCGCACGGGGCGTACGAGCTGACGGCGGTCAACGACCGCTGCGAACTCTGCGCTCCGGGAACGCCTTACCCGGTCCTGCGCCTGCGCCTGAGCGGCCGCGACACCGCGTTCACCATCGAGGGGCGGGCGATCCCGGAGATGCTCTACCGCATCGAGGAGTCGCGCGGCTACGAGTCCAGCGGCACGCAATGGACGCCGGGGTACTTCCGCGCCGACCTGGTGCCGGGCAGTTCGGTGACGCTGGTGGCGTCGACCGAGTCGTGGGAGGCGCTCGACGCGATTCCGGCGGAGGAGGCGTACGCTGCCGAGGTCGAGCGGCGCGAGCGGCTCTTGGTCGCGGCCCCAGCCGAGGCACGCACTGGGATGGGGGCGGAGTTGGTGCTGGCGGCCGACCAGTTTCTGATCGCGCCGACTGGCCGAGTTGAGGATGCAGCCCTGGCGCGGGCACGCGGCGACGAGGTACGCACCGTC
>CAZNSL010000821.1:0-3132 GCA_964574975.1 uncultured Alcaligenaceae bacterium
TGAAGCTGGTCATGACGATGACGCCGGTGTCGGCGAACAGCTTCGCCACCTCGCCGATGCGACGGATGTTCTCCTCGCGGTCGGCCGCGGAGAAGCCGAGGTTTTTGTTCAGCCCGTGGCGGATGTTGTCGCCGTCGAGGACGTAGGCGAGGTGGCCCATCTGCACGAGGGCGTGTTCGAGCGTGAACGCGATGGTGCTCTTGCCGGAACCGCTCAGGCCGGTGAACCAGAGCGTCGCGCCCTTCTGCTTCAGAAGTGCCTCGCGGTCGGCCCGCGCAACGTGGCCCTCGTGCCAGGTGATGTTCGTCGCCTTAATTGCTGTCATCGCGGCCCTTTCCGGTTGTGGAGTCAATCCGGTAGGGATAGCGGCCGGGCCGTCATCCGGCCACCGCCGATTCATTTGCCGTAGCGCGGTCGGGCGAAAAACCGGGAAGAATTCGCTCGCGGGGCCGTTAGCGCGTCTGGTAGACTCGACTGCACACCTCGATTCTCGCCCCCGGAGGCCGTCCCGTGCGTGCCGTACTCCGAATCCTCACCGCCCTCGTGCCGCTCGCCGCCCTGGCCGCACTGGCCGACGAACCGGCCGGCCGCAAGTACGCCCTGCTCGTCGGTGTCAAGGACTACCGCGGCACCAGCCTCGGCAGCCTCAAGTACACCGAAAACGACGTGGCCAAGCTCGCCGAACTGCTACGGCCCGAATATCGTCGCGTCGTCCTGATGACGCGCTCCGAAGGGTTCGACAAGAAGGACGAGACACTGTTCCCCAACGCCGCCGCCATCCGCACGCAGCTCGATAGCCTCTTCGAGGACCGCAAATCCTCCGACACCGTCCTGGTCGCCTTCTCCGGGCATGGTCTAGTGCTGCGGAAGCAGAAGGTAGAGTTGTTCTTCTGCCCGGAGAAGGCCGACGTGGACAAGCCGGAAACGCTGATCTCGCTCGACGAGGTGTACAAGCGGTTGCAAGCGTGTCCGGCGGGGGTGAAGGTGCTGATCGCCGATGCCTGCCGCAACGACCCGTTCGAAGGCCGACTGGTGACGGTGCCCAACGTCGTCAGCGTCACCCGGCCGCTGGTGCCGCCGCCGCCGAAGGGCGTGGCCGCCATGTTCAGTTGCTCGACCGGCCAGAAGTCGTTCGAGAGCGACAAGCTCCAGCACGGCGTCTTCTTTCACCATCTGCTGGAGGGGCTGCGCGGGCGGGCGGTGAACAAGTCGGGCGGCATCGACCTGTTGAAGTTGGCGTCGCACGTGGCCGACGAGGTGCCGGACGCGGTGAAGGAGGAGTTCGGCACTTCGGCGAGGCAAACGCCGGAGCCGAAGTTGAGCGTCGAGGGGACGGTGACGCTGTTGCGCAAGGCCGAGCGGCCCGAACTGGCCGCAGCCGCGCCGTCGGTCGTCGCGCCGAACCGGCCCAGCGCGCCGACGCCGGCCGGCGCGTTGACGCTCGACCTGGGTGGCGAACGAATCGTCTGCGCCCCGATCCCGGCCGGCAGCTTCACGATGGGATCGACCGATGGCGAAGACGACGAGAAGCCGCCGCACACGGTTCGCATCAGCAAAGCGTTCTGGATGGGCACGACCGAGGTGACGGTCGGCCAGTGGAAGCGCTTCGTGGCCGACGCCAACTACACCAGCGAGCCGGAACGCGACGGCCAGGGCGGCTACGGGCTGAAGGCCGACGGCAGCAACTGGGAAGGCTGCAAACCGCAGTACAACTGGAAGAACGCCGGCTACCCGATCACGGACCAGCACCCGGTGGGCAACGTGACCTGGAACGACGCGGTGGCGTTCTGCGAGTGGGCATCGAAAAAGACCTCGCGAAAAGTCGTATTGCCTTCGGAGGCCGAGTGGGAGTACAGTTGCCGCGCCGGATCGACGACGAAGTTCCACTTCGGCGACGACGCCGAACAGTTGGCCCGCTACGGCAACGTGGCCGATGCGTTGGCCAAGCGGAAGTTCCCAGGCTGGACGACGATCTCGGCTGACGACGGTTACGCGACGACGGCCCCGGTCGGGAAGTTTGCGAAGAACGCCTGGGGCCTGTTCGACATGCACGGCAACGTGTGGGAGTGGTGCCGCGATGGCAAACGGAAATACGACGGCAACGCCGTAACGGACCCGGAGGGCGACAGCGCCGGTGGTTCCCGCGTGGGCCGCGGCGGCTCGTTCAGCTTCGAGCCGCGGAGCTGCCGTGCGGCGTACCGCAACGTCGGCGATGCGTCCTACCGCAGCGACAACCTGGGTTTTCGTGTGTCGGTGGTGCGGTAGCCGGCTGCCGAGTCTTGTCCTCTGTTTTCTCTGTTCTCTGACAGACTACGGATAGTATCGGCATGGATGCCTATAAACCCGTCCCCAATCGCGCGATACCCGATACGCCGCTGTTCGTCAAGACGCACGACTTTGCCGTCTGGCTAATCCGACATACGCAGCGGTTCCCGAAGAACCTGCGACACTCGTATACGCATCGGTTGGAAGAGACATTACTGAGCTTTCAGGAGGCCTTGCTGATGGGCAACGCCGAGCGCGGCGAGGCGCGGCTGCGGTATCTCGTCCGGGCGGACGGGAAGCTGGTGTGCCTACGTGCCTTGCTGCGGCTAGCGGTGGCGTTGCAACTGCTTGGCGGCTTGCAGATCAAGTACGCCGCCGAGCGGATCGACGAACTCGGGCGCCTGTTGGGCGCTTGGAGGAAGGGGACGGGCCGCACAGCGCCGGTGGTTCCCGCGTGAACCGCGGCGGCTCGTTCAACAACGAGCCGCGGAACTGCCGTGCGGCGAACCGCAACGACAACGATGCGTCCAACCGCAACGACAACCTGGGTTTTCGTGTGTCGGTGGTGCGGTAGCCGGCTGCCGAATCGTCCGCGTGAAACTGCCCGACGCCGGGTCTCGGCCGCGGAATGCGGAGGCGACGCCCGGCCCGTGCCAAGAGGACGACACGGCCCGTATCCTGCGTACCCGCGCCCGGCCTGTGGCCGGGGACCGGCGGGGCCAAAGCCGCGGCGGCCGGCCGGGTCTGGTAGCGAATGCGAACGCCCCGGCCGGCCCTTTTCGTCGGGACCGATTTCGTAGAAGATTCCCGTAGGGTGGGACGAGCTTGGCGAGTCCCACCGGGAACGCTCAGCGACTGAGCGTTCGC
>CAZNSL010000822.1:0-2040 GCA_964574975.1 uncultured Alcaligenaceae bacterium
CTGGCGGCCGGGTGTTTTTTTCTCCCCCGGCCCCCCCCCCCCCAAGACTCCGCGTCGCGGCTAAACGGGACATCACGCCAACTCCGCCCGGAGCCGCCGCAACTCCGCCTCGACGGCCGCATCCGTTTCGGCTCGATCCGCGACCTTGGCGTAAGCGCTGCGCACCGTACTCGCATCGCGGCCGCCGAACGCCGCGCCGATCCGCGGCCACGCCAGGCCGGTCAACTCGCGGCTCAAATACATCGCCACCTGGACCGGCCACAGCGCCGCCGGCTGCCGGCGGCGCGTTTGCAGCGCCTTCGGCTTCAGCCCGTAATGCTTGCTCACGTGCCGGATGACGCGCTCCACCGGCGAGGCCCCGTCGGCCTGTCCGGCCCAATGCGCCTGCACCGTCGCCAGATCGGGCGGCAGTGGCACGCCGCGGGTCAGCGTCGCCAGCGTTTCGACCGCACCCAAGAGTGGGCGCACGCCGCCGGGCGTCGATTCCGCGATCCAGTCGAGGACGCCGTCCGCCGTTTTCAACTTCCGCTCCGCCGCCAATCGGTGCAGCACGTAGCGCCGACTCGGCGATGCCAGCGGTTCCAGGCCCACGACCAGGCCGGCACTCAAGCGACTCGTCAGCCGGGCCGGCAGGAGCGTCAGTCGGGCTGGGCCGGCACTGGCGGTGACGACGGTCGGCCGGCGGCGGGGCGTGCGGAAGTCGATCACGCGAGCCAGAGCATCCGCGGCCGAGGGCGGCAGGTGCTGCAAGTCCTCGACGATCAACAGGTCGCACGCATCGGCTCCTTCGAGGGCGTCGGGCGGGCCGTCCGGCGCGGGCACGATCTCGTTGGCGGCCACAGTGCGGGCGGTGCGGCCCGCGTCGGCCGCCGCCGTCACGAGGCCGCCGGCCAGGTGCGACTTGCCATCGCCGGGCGGGCCGTGCAGGAAGAGCGGGTCGGCCCGCGGCGGCCGACCGGCGGCGAGTCCGCGAGCCAATCCGCGAACGGCGACCAGGGCCGAGCGCGTCTCCGGCGTGGCCACGAACCGCGACAACGACATCGCCCGCATGTGTGTCGCCTCAACTGCCTCATTATACGGGAATTGCGTGCCTCCGGATAGCTCGGTTTCGGGACCGTAAACTGTTGCAATGCTGGAGGATAGATGCGATAATGCGTTACCCTACCCGCCGCGAGCCTCAGCCATGCCTCCGACCCTCTGGTACTACGAACACGACGGCAAGTCCGGCGGCCCCGTGACGGTGAGCCAACTGCGTCAGCTCGCTGCGACCGGCGAGCTGTTGGCTACCGACAAGGTGCGCAAGGACGACATGACCAAGTGGGTGCGGGCCCGGGCCGTCAAGGGGTTGTTCGCGCCGGGCATCGGCGAAGGCGGCGACGTGCTGACCGCGCCCAGCACCGTCGAGGGCGAAAGCGAGATCGAGACCGGCGCGTCGGCGTTCGACTTCTTCGGCTCCGGCTCGCCGCCGCCGAGTCCGCAGTCGGCCGAGGACAACACCGTCTTCGACTTCTTCAATCCGGCCCCGGCAACCGCGCCCAGCCCCGCCGCCGGCCCGCCGACCGTACCGCCGGTCGACAAGCCGATGCCGACGGAGAAACCGGCGGACGCCCCGCCGCCGGTCGAGGAGATACCGGACGACCGCTCGCTGAGCGGCCCGGCCGTGGACTTGTTGCCCGATGGTAGCGTCGCGCTGAGTGGTGGGCGGACGACGCTACGGTTGACAGCCCGCTGGTTGATGGCGAAGACGACTAGCACCGCCGGCCCCGACCGGCTGATGTGTCTGCGGCTGTCGAGGCTGGAGGCGTGCGTCCTGGTTGGTCGGGCGGAGGCCAGTCCGCGCCGCGGCACGCACCTTGTGCTGAGCTTCCACATCGGCGGCCAAGCGGTCGCGGTGGCGTGCGCCGACGGCGACAAGAACTGCCGGGCGTTCCTGGAGCGGGTGCTGAGCCAGAAGGGTTAATCGCGGGTTCGCCGCGGCGCGCCGGGCGGCGCGCCGGGCGCGGGGGGGGGGGGCGGGGCGGGGGGGGGCGGGGCCGCGGT
>CAZNSL010000822.1:2050-3131 GCA_964574975.1 uncultured Alcaligenaceae bacterium
GCGCAGCGGAGCGCGCCGAGCGCTGGCGCGCGCCGCTGCGCGTCGCGGCTAACCCGCGATTAACCCAGCGCGGAAATCTCCTCCGCGTCCAGCACGAGGTCGTTGCGCGCGAACAGTGCCGCGATCGCGGCTTTGTGCAGCTTCATCTTCGGCCCGCCGACGCCGAGCGCCCCGTAGCACGCCACGCCGTCGCGCTCCTGGCCCGCGTCCATCGCCTCGACGCCCTCGATGCCCGCGGGCGGCACCGCGTTCAGGTCGATGGCCACCGTCAAGTCCTTGCACGCCGCGCGCACCTTCTTCGGCAACAGCACGACGCCGGCCGCTCCGGCCGCGACGACCAGCGCCACGCCGGCGAACGCAGCGGCCGCGTCCACGTCGAACTGGATGGCCGCCGGCTCGACGTTCGCGCCTGGCACCACGGCACGGAGAGACGTGCAGACGCCTTCGGCCCGTGCCTTCTGCCGCGAGCCGATGCGCACGGCCGAACCTTGCCCGGACAGCAAACGAGCGACGCGCTGGCCGACCGGCCCGGTGCCGCCGAGGACCAGCGCCGTCGCGCCTTTGAGCGTCAGGTGCTTGCCGGCCGCCCGCACGGCCGCCGCTGCGGTCGTGTTCGCTCCGTTGGAGTCGAGCATAACCGAGACGCGCAGCCCGTACTGCGGCAGCAGGTGCTTCTTGACCTCGCTCAGAATCGCTTCGCCGGCGGCCAGGTCGGAGCCGCCGATGAACACGGCCGTGCGGTGCAGGT
Organism: uncultured Alcaligenaceae bacterium; assembly: GCA_964574975.1. Lineage (GTDB taxonomy): Bacteria > Planctomycetota > Planctomycetia > Gemmatales > Gemmataceae > JAXMAS01. The sequence continues at coordinate 2,799 of CAZNSL010000822.1, forward strand.
CCTTGGGGCCGCGGGTGAAGATGCAACCGTGAATCAAACCTTGCACGTCGTCCGGCGTGACCCGGCCGTAGCTGAAGACGTGCTGCGCCCCGGCATCCACGGCGACGACGCGGTCGAAGGCGCTGGGCAGCCGGTCGGTGTCGAGTTGGAGGAGGATTGTCGCCTTATCCATGTCTTAGCCCCGGAGGGGCGGCCGTTGGTAGCCAGGGGCGTCAACCCCTGGTTCCGGGCCGCGAATGAGTCCAGCCCCGGAGGGGCGACAGAGGTCCCGCGCGGGGCCGTCTGCCGCCCCTCCGGGGCTTCATCTAGAATGCTTCGGTTCCAGGGGCTGAC
>CAZNSL010000823.1:0-3128 GCA_964574975.1 uncultured Alcaligenaceae bacterium
ATCTGCTGCCGCAGGCTGTCCTTGCCAGAATCGTTCGCGTTGCGGACGAACGGGTTGTGGATCTCCACGGCACCGATGTCCGCCACGGTGTTGAGCTCGCGCGGCAGGCCGCGCTGGTCGGTCGGTTGGTTGTCCAGGTTGCTGCCGGCGTCCTTCACCGGGCTGTCGGCGGCAGGGATGTGGACGAATTGCGTGCCGGTCTGGGTGAGGACGCCGAGCTTGAGATCCTGGCCGATGAGGTTTTTGCTGCCGGTGGGCGTGAAGCCGCTGGCGGAGCCATATGCGGAGTTGTTCACGGTAACGGTGCCGCCGGAGGAGATGTCCGGATTGGTGGCGATGTTGTTGCTGACGATGGTGCTTTCGAGCGTGATGCCGCCGGTGCCGGAGGGGCGGGCGATGCCGCCGCCGGTGGAGGCGGTGTTGTTGACGATGGTGGAGTTAAAGACCACAAACTCGCCGGTGAAGCTGTGGAGCACGACGCCGCCTCCGCTTGAGGAGGCGGAGTTGCCGGAGACGGTGCTGTTGACGAAGCCGAGGCCGTCAGAGGTGCCGAAGAAGTAGAAGCCGCCGCCGGTGCCTCCCGTGGCTTTGTTGTTGACGAGAGAACTGTCGAAGAGGTAGGCCGAGCCGCCGATGTAGAAGTAGATGCCGCCGCCGGAGCTTGCGGCGGTGTTGCCGCTGATGGTGCTGCGCTGGATGAACAGAGTGCCAGCGTTCTGGACGTTGATGGCGCCGCCGTCTTCGGTGGCGGAGCAGCCGTTGATGACGACGTCTTCGAGCCCGAGCGATTCGTCGCTGACGTTGATGGCACCACCGTTGGCGGCTTTGCCACCGGTGAGGGTCATGGCTTTGAGCGTCAGTCCCGTGCTGCTCAGCCCGGCATCGGTGTTGAAGATGCGGCTGTTGGAGTTGCCGCTGATGGTGAGCAGGGTCGCGCCGGGGCCGTTGATCGTCAGCGACTCGTTCACGGCCATTTCGCCGGTGGTGAGCGTGATCGTCTGGGGTACCGTGAAGCTGGTGGAATCGAAGGCGATTGTGTTTTCGCCGGGGAAGCGGTTGGCATCGAGCACCGCTTCGCGCAGAGAGCCCGAGCCGCTGTCACTAGTGTTGACGACGAACTGCTGCATCTCGACGGCGCCGATGTCGGTGAGATTGACGAGCCCGGAGGCGCGCAGGTTGCCGCGGGCGTCGGTGGCCAGGCCGGCAGGGTTGCTGCCGGCGTCGAGCAAGGGACTGTCAGCGGCCCAGGCGATGGTTTGCACCGGGCCGCCGTTGCTGGCGAGGGTGGCGAGCTTGAGGTTCGCCGCCGGGCCGATGATGTTGCCGCCCTGGTTGTTGAAGAAGCCCGATGTGGTCTGAAACGCACAGTTCTTGACGTTCATCGTGTTGAAGTTGTTGATGAAGTCGGCACCGGAGGGCGAACTGTTGCCGGCGATGATCGTGCTTTCGAGGTTGATCGTGGCGGTGGCCTTGTAGGAAGCGATGCCGCCGCCGTTGGCGCCGCTGGCGGTGTTGCCGGAGATGGTGCTGTTCTGGATGGAGACGGTTCCGTAGATGTTGCTGAGAAGGAAGCCGCCGCCGAACTGACCGGTTGAGTTGTTGGCGATCGTGGAGTTGCGGATGGTGCTGGCGCCCAGGTTGCCGTTGAAGTAGAGCCCCCCGCCGCCGGTCGTGCTCTTGTTGCCGCTGACGGTGGACGCCGTGACGTTGAAGGATCCGGAGTTGGCCCAGAGCCCGCCGCCGTTGGTCGAGGACGAATTGTTGGCCACCGTGCTCGAATTGATGCCGATCGTGCCGGTGATGTTGGTGAGAAAGAGCCCGCCGCCCTGGGTGCCGGCGGTGTTTCCGGAGATCGTGGTATTGCTCACGTTGAATCCGCCGGCGCCGACGGTGCCATAGAAGTAGAGCCCGCCGCCGGTGCCGCCGGACTTGTTGTTGACGATGTAGCTCAACGAGGCATTGAAGCTACCGCCGTTGAAGAAATAGACGGCACCACCGCTTTCGGACGAAGTGTTGCCGCTGACCGAGGAGTTGGACAGGGTGAGTTTGCCGCCGGAATTGATGAAGATCGCCCCGCCGTCGCTGGTGGCGTTGCAGTTGGTGACGTGACTGTTCTGGACGGTGATGTTTTCGTCTGCGCTGAAGATCGCGCCGCCGTCGGCGGCGTTCCCCTTCGTCAGGACCAACTGGTCGAAGGTGACGTTGATGACGGCGGAGCCGTTGGAGACGTTGAAGAGTCGTTTCGCATTATTGCCGCTGACAGTGATGTCGAACGCGCTCGGGCCGTCAATGAAGAAGTCGCCGGTGATGGCGATCTCGCTGGCGAGTGTGATGGTGCCGCCGCCGGGGATGTTGAAGTTGACGGTATCCTGCCCGGTGCCGTTGGCGTTGGCCTGGATGATGGCATCGCGGAGCGAGCCCGGATTGGCATCGGTCAGATTCGTGACGGTGAAGGTAGCCGGCGTGGTGCGGTCTTCGAGTGCGACGAGATTCAAGCGAGGCGCGAACGGACGCCGGGCAGGTCGAACGTTTCGAATCCAGTTGCGAACCTTTGACACGGTGACCTCCACGGAAGCGGTTTGGATTCAATTTGTCGAATGCGGCAAAACCTTACACGATTTTCCTGTTTTTTGGTTCTGATGTGTAAGCCGGACAATGCTTACTTTCCCAAAACTTCCGCGGCCGGTTTGTCATTGATCCGTTTCAATGTCGGTATCGATTTCAACAATTCGGCATGCCGCTTCGGATCGTAATCGAGTTCTAGGCGGGTCAGCTTCGGCAGCGTTTTCAGCGGTGAGTAATCTTTGATTTCGTTGTTCCGAATCGCGAGCCACTCGATGGGCATTTTCTCCAGCGGTTTCAGGTCAGTGATTTTCGTACTGTCCGCGAACAGGTTCCTGATCGGTGCACCGACCAGCGGCGTCAAGTCCGCGACCTCCGTATAGTTCAGGCAGACTTGCTCCAGAGGCATACCCTTCAGGACCGCGATGTTGCTGACCGTGCTGTGCCCGACATTCACTTCCTTGAGTTTCATCCCTTTCAGCGCCGTCAGATCCGATGTCATGGCGCCCCACAAATTGCAGACGGTCAGCGGCATGCCTTCGAGCGGCGAAACGTCTTTCAGCGGA
>CAZNSL010000824.1:0-3125 GCA_964574975.1 uncultured Alcaligenaceae bacterium
CCAGGAGCAAGGGGTCGACTCGCTGCTGGCGCTGGAGGTGATCGGCCGGCTCAAGCGTGAACTGGGACTGGCCCAGCTTTCGCCGGCCGTGCTGTTCGAGCAGCCGTCGCTCGCCCAACTGGCCGCCCACCTGGCCCACCGCTACCCGGCCGAGTTGACCTCGCGCTTCGAGAACAAGACCCCAGAGAAACAGACACCAGCGCCGGCGAAGCAGACGCCCCTAGCGTCACGGCCCAAGACAACGCGCGGGCCGAGTGGTTCCGCGTCACGACGAACGAATCCCAAACGCCGGCGGCGGGGCCAGAGCGGCACGTCGCAAGAACCCTTGGCGGTGATTGGCTATGCGTGCCGTTTCCCGGGGGCGGTGGACGGTGAGGGTTATTGGCGGTTGTTGGCGTCGGGGGGGGAGGTGGTGGGTCCGGTACCGGCGGCGCGTCGGGCGTTGGCGGGTGTGGGGGCCGTGGCGGGGGAAGGGGCGTTTTTGGATCACATCGACGAGTTCGATCCGCTGTTCTTCCGTTTGTCGCCGGTCGAGGCCAGCCAGATGGACCCGCGGCAGCGGCTGTTCTTGCAGACGGCGCACGCGGCGGTGGAGCAGTCCGGCTACGGCGGCGCCAAACTACGAGGCACGCGCACCGGGGTGTTCGTGGGGGCGGCCGGACAGGATTATCTGGCCGGGGCCGGCGCCTCGGGGGTGAATGAATATTGGGCGACCGGCAGTTCGGCGGCGATCCTGGCCAGCCGGCTGTCGTACTTCTTGGACCTGACCGGCCCCTGCCTGCCGATCGATACGGCGTGCAGCAGTTCCTTGGTGGCGGTGCACCTGGCGGCCGAGAGCATCGCCCGGGGGGAGTGCGAGCTGGCGCTGGCCGGCGGGGTGCAGTTGAACCTGTGGCTGAGGAATTTTAGCGCGTTCTCCCAGATGGGGGCGTTGGCCCCGGGGGGCCGCTGCCGGGCCTTCGACGATCGGGCCGACGGTTTCGTGCCCAGCGAAGGGGTCGGCGTGGTTTTATTGAAGCCGCTTCGAAAGGCGTTGGCCGACGGCGACACGATCCACGGGGTTCTCCTGGGCAGCGCGATGAACAATGACGGCCGCACGAACGGCCTGACGGCGCCCAGTCCCACGGCCCAGGCCCAGGTGCTGACCGCCGCCTGGCGGTCGGCCGGGATCGACCCGGCCACGATCAGCTACCTCGAGGCGCACGGGACGGGCACGTCGTTGGGGGACCCGATCGAGGTCGAGGGGATTCAGGCGGCGCTGGGTCAATTTACTACCCAGCGGCAGTTCTGCCGGTTGGGGAGCGTGAAGTCGAACCTGGGTCACGCCGAGACGGCGGCCGGGATCGCGAGTTTGATCAAGGTGTTGTTGGCGTTTCAGCATCGAAAACTGCCGGCCAGCCTGCACTTCGAGAATCCGAACCGGCACATCCGGTTCGAGGAGTCGCCGCTGGTCGTCGTCGATCGACTGACCGACTGGGACGTGCCGGCGAATCAAAAGCGGCGGGCCGGGGTCAGCTCGTTCGGTTTCGGCGGCACGAACGCGCACGTGGTGCTGGAAGAGCCGCCGCCAGTTGCTCCGATCGTCAATGTGCCGGAGCGTCCGGCCCATCTGCTGGTCCTGTCGGCGCGGACCGACGTCGCGCTCGAAGAACTGGCCGGCCGCTACGCCGAGCGACTGGGGCGACAGCCCGAGCTGAATTTGGCCGACCTGTGTTACACGGCGGCGACCGGCCGGGCACAACACGGGCGGAGGTTGGCGATCGTGGTGGACGGTAGGCTGGAGACTGGAGGCCCGAGGGAAGCAGGCGAGAGACTCTGCCAGACGCTGTCCCGTTTCGCGCGCGGCGCAAGCGCTTTGGATCCGACCTCTCCCCTCTCCCCTCTCCCCTCTTCCCTCTCCCCTCCCTCCCACCTGCCCCCCGGCGTGGCCCTGCTGTTGACCGGTCAGGGCTCACAGTACCCGGGCATGGGTCGCGAACTGTACGAGACGTCGCCGACGTTCAAGAACACGCTCGATCGGTGCGCGCGGATCTTGAAGCAGGAACTGGACGTTCCGCTGGCCGACCTGCTGTTCGGGGCCAGCGGTACGCGTCTGAATCAAACGCTCTACACGCAGCCGGCCCTGTTCGCGCTGGAATACGCGCTGTTCGAGTTGTGGCAGAGCTACGGTCTCGCTCCGCGGTGGCTGCTGGGTCACAGCCTGGGCGAGTATGTCGCGGCCACGGCGGCCGGGATCATGAGTCTCGAACAGGGTCTGACGCTGGTCGCCCGGCGGGCCCGCCTGATGCAGGCCCTGCCCCGTGGCGGCGGCATGGCGGCCGTGCTGGCCGGCGTGGAAGAGGTGCGCGTCGTCGTCGGCGAACTGCTTCATGAGAAGGGACTGGCGATTGCCGCCATCAACAGCCCCCACAACACGGTCCTCTCGGGTCCGCAACAGGAACTTCGAATCGCCCTCGAACGGTTGCGCGCCGCCGGTCACGCGGTGGTCGAGTTGCCCGTCTCGCACGCGTTCCACTCGGGGGCCGTCGAGCCGATGCTCGCCAGTTACCAACGCGAACTCGAAGCAATCGACTGGCAGCCGGCCCGGACGGCGCTGGTCTTGAATCGGAGTGGGGCGGTTTTAGAAGTCGGACAAACCCTGTCGCCACAGTACTGGCTGGAGCAAGCGCGCCATACGGTCCTGTTCCAGGCCGGCGTCGAGCGGCTTCGAGAACTGGGCGCGAAGATTCTGGTCGAGGTGGGTCCGGGCTGCACGCTGGTGAACCTGGCGCGGCAGACGTTGGAGGCGGTAGGAAGGGAAGAGGGAAGAGGGAAGAGGGAAGAGGGTTTCGCTTCCAGCCTCTCCCCTCTCCCCTCTCACCTCTCGCCTTCTACCTCTTCTCTTCCTGCCGCCTCCAGCCTGCAGCCTTCCCCCGTCTTCCTGACCAGCCTGGGCTCGAAGGCCGACGGCGACTGGTCGGCCCTGTTGCATTCGCTTGGCCAGTTGTACGTCCACGGCGTGTCGCTCGACTTCGAGGGCCTCGACCGCGACTACCGCCGGCGGCGGATCGAGTTGCCGACCTATCCGTTCGAGCGCCGGTCGTATTGGTTGGAGAGCAGGCCAGAGGAAAGAGGTGAGAGGCTAG
>CAZNSL010000825.1:0-3122 GCA_964574975.1 uncultured Alcaligenaceae bacterium
ACTCCTTCACCACCCATAACCTATGCGAAATCCGACTATCCGGATAGCCTCTTAGGGAATCGCCATGAAACAAGCCCTTCTCACGTGTGGCCTTCTGCTCGGCGCGGCCGGCACGGTGCCCGCGGCGGTACCGGAAGACTCCGTCGTCCGGGTCTTCGCCACGGTTCGCTACCCAAACCCGCTCAAGCCCTGGACCACCGGTAACTCGGTCGATGTCTCCGGCAGCGGCACCGTCATCGACGGCCAGCGCATCCTGACCAACGCCCACCTCGTCCTCTACGCCACGGACGTGCAAATCCAGCCGCGGCGTGGCGGCAGCAAGATCGAGGCGAAGGTGGAGGTTCTCGCGCCCGACATGGACCTGGCCGTCCTCACCGTCCAGGACGCGAAGTTCTTCGAGAGATGCCCGGCGCTTCCCCGGGCCAAGAAGTTGCCCAAGGTGCAGGATGCGGTCACGGTCTACGGTTTCCCCGTGGGCGGCAACGACCTGTCCGTGACGAAGGGCACCGTCTCGCGCATCGACTTCGGGCGGTACTACCAGCAAGGTTACGGCCTCATCGTCCAGGTCAGTGCCGCCATCAACCCGGGCAACAGCGGCGGGCCGGCCGTGGTCGGCGACCAGATGATCGGCATCGTCCTCAGCCGGCTCCAGTCGCAGCAGAACATCGGCTATCTCATCCCCAACGAAGAGATCAACCTGTTCCTCGACGATGTCAAGGACGGCCGGTACGACGGTAAGCCGATGGAAACATCGGGGGCCGAATTCCAACGCAGCGAGAACAAGGCCCTGCGTCGCTTGCTGAAACTCGACGATCAGACCCGGGGCGTGCTAGTCCTCCCGCCACGCCAGCGGCCGGCCGACTACCCCTTCCAGGAGTTCGACCTGCTGACCCGGATCGGCCCCTACGACATCGACAACGACGGCATGGTGCAACTGCCCGACGATCTGCGGTTCAGCTTCTTCAGCGTCGTCGTCAAGTTGGCCAAGGACGGCGCGGTCCCCGTGACGCTCGTGCGCAAGGGCCAACGCATTCAGATCCCGCTCGCGGTCAGCCAGGCAGACAACCGCCTGATCCGCGACTTTCGGGGCGAGAAGCCGTCGTACTTCATCCACGGCCCGCTGGTCTTCGCGCCGGCCAAGACGGACGCGATCGCGTGGTACGCGCGAGTGCGGCCCGAACTCGACAATATGCAAAGTCCGCTGTTCCAGCGGCTCAACGACCGGGTGCGGTTCGCGGGCGAAGAATTGGTCGTGGTCACCAGCCCACTGTTCGCCCACAAGATCGCCCAGGGCTACGACCAACCGCTGGGGCAAGTGGTCGCCGAAGTGAATGGCGTCAAGGTGAAGAACCTCAAGCACCTCATCGAAATCCTCCGGGACTCGAAGGACGAGTACCTCATCCTCCGATTCGCGGAGACCGGCTCGGAACTGCTGGTGTTCCACCGGGACGAGATGAACAAGGCCACCGAGGAAATCCTGGAAGACAACGGCATCCGCCCCACGCGCCGCGGGTCGGACGACGCGATGAAGATCTGGGACCAGGCCAAGGGGCGTTGAGGTGCGGCCGGGCACCACGGCAAAGGAGTCGCACGTTGCTTCGCTGTATCGCTGCCGGCTCGTTGGCTCTGATCCTCGCCGCCGCGGGACCGATCCTCGCCGCCGAGCCGCCGCCCAACGTCGTTTTCGTCATCGCCGACGACCTCGGTTATGGCGACCTCGGCTGCTATGGGCAGCGGAAGATTCGCACGCCGAACATCGACCGGCTGGCCGTCGAGGGGATGCGCCTGACGGCACACTACGCGGGGCACAACGTCTGCGCGCCGTCGCGCTGCGTACTGATGACCGGCAAGCACCCCGGTCACGCTTACATCCGCGACAACCGGCAGGCGAAGGGCTACCCCGAGGGGCAGGAGCCGGTGCCCGCCAACCACTTGCAACTGCCGCTGCTCCTCAAAGCGCGCGGCTACACGCTCGGTGGCTTCGGCAAGTGGGGCCTCGGCCCGGTCGGCAGTTCCGGCGACCCATTGAAGCAGGGCTTCGACCGCTGGTTCGGCTACAACTGCCAGGCCGTCGCCCACAACTACTACCCGACGCACCTGTGGGACGACGCCAATCAGGTCGCGCTCAACAACCCGAAGTTCCCGGCCCACCGGCGGCTGCCCGCCGGTGCCGACCCGAACTCTCCCGCAAGCTATACGGCCTACAGCGGCACGGATTACGCCCCGGACCTGTTCGCCGCCAAGGCCCTCGATTTCGTGCGGGCTAACAAGGACCGCCCGTTCGTCCTCTACTACGCCACCACGGTGCCGCACCTGGCCCTCCAGGTGCCCGACGATTCGCTGCGCGAGTACGCCGGCACGTTTCCCGAAACGCCGTACAAGGGCGACCGCGGATACCTACCGCAACGGCAGCCGCACGCCGCCTACGCGGCGATGATTACGCGGATGGACCGCGATGTCGGCCGGCTGCTTGCCCTCCTGGCCGAATTCCATCTCGACGAACGCACGATCGTCGTCTTCACGAGCGACAACGGCCCGCTCTACGACAAGATCGGCGGCACGGACACGGAGTTCTTCAACAGCGCCGCCGGTCTGCGCGGACGCAAAGGCTCGTACTACGAAGGCGGCTTCCGCACGCCGTGCGTCGTCCGTTGGAAGGGCCGTATCGCCGCCGGCGGCACCAGCGACCGCGTCGTTGGCTTCGAGGACTGGCTGCCCACGCTTCTCGAACTCGTCGGTGCCAAGGACGCAACGCCGGGCGACCTGGACGGCATCAGTTTCGCCCCGACGCTGTTGGGCGTGCGCCAGGAGCCGCGGCCGTTCCTCTACCGCGAGGCACCGGGCTACGGCGGACAGCAGTGCGTGCGCGTTGGCGACTGGAAGGCGTTGCGGCGCAACCTGAACCCCGACCCGAAGGCGAAGGACCAGAAACCGGGCGCGGTCGAACTCTACGATCTCGCCACCGACCTCGGCGAGACGACCGACGTGGCCGGCCAGCACCCGGACATCGTGGAACGGCTGCGGGCGGTCATGGCGCGCGAACACGTCAAATCGGCGCTGTTCCCGATCCGGGCGCTGGACGAGAACTACGCCAAGACCCGGGCGGTCGGTGAGTTCAAGTG
>CAZNSL010000826.1:0-2129 GCA_964574975.1 uncultured Alcaligenaceae bacterium
GATGGCGGGATCCCCCAGTCTACCCCGCCACGGCCCCGCGCGCTTCCCCCGGGCCCTCCCCCCCCCCCGCCGGCACAGGCCGGCCGCTCGGAGCGTGTATTCGGCACTAGAATGATATCGCGCCACTCGCCCTGCGGAGCGAGGAATCGCCGCGCCGGTGTCCAATTCCGCGCCGGCGAGGGCGAATAGCGTACTGACCGACCGCGTCGCGTGCCGCGGCCGATCGCCCCACATCTGGAGAGGAACCCATGCTGCGACAACTCCTGGCCCCACTCGGGGCGGCGGCCCTCTTGGCCGCCTTCGTACCGGCCGTCCGGGCCGACGACACCACGCCGAAGGCCAAGGAGGCCGCCGAGAGCAAGAAGGCCGACAAAGCCGTCGTCGCCGTCTTCAAGCTCGACGGCGAACTCACCGAGCCGCCGGCCGCCGACGATCTGCCGTTTGGAGGCCCGTCGATCAGCCTCAAGACCCTGGTCGCGCGGCTGCGCAAGGCCGCCGACGATCCGCAGGTCAAAGCCATCGTCCTGATGGCCGACGGCGCGCAGGTCGGCACCGCCCAGAAGGAGGAACTGCGACAGGCGCTGGCGAAATTCCGCGCCGCCGGCAAGGACATCTTCGCCCACTCCGACTCGATGCAGATGGGCGAGTACGCGCTGCTGGCCGGGGCGACGCGCCTGAGCGTGGTGCCGACGGGCGATCTGTGGGTTACGGGCATGCACGGCGAAGCGATGTACCTGCGCGGCCTGCTCGACAAGCTCGGCGTGCAGCCCGATTTCCTGACCTGCGGCGCGTACAAGAGCGCCGCCGAGACCTTCATGCGCAAGGAGCCGAGCAAGGAAGCCCACGCTATGCAGGAGTGGCTCTTCGACGGCATCTTCGACACTTACATCGGCCTGATCGCCAAGGGCCGCGGCGTCGATGCCGCCAAAGTGAAATCGTGGATCGACAATGGCCCGTACACGGCCGAGAAGGCGAAAGAGGCCGGCCTGATCGACGCCGTCGAACACCGGCAGGACTTCGAGAAGTTCGTCAAATCCAAGGTCGGCGGCTCGCCGACGTTCGAGCACAAGTACGGTGAGCCGAAGCAGCCGACGCTCGACCTGTCCAGCCCGTTCGGCTTCTTCAAGATCTTCACCGAGGCGGCTGCCGCGGCCAAGGCGAAGAAGACCGGTAAGCCGGCCGTCGGGATCGTCTACGTCAACGGCGCGATCTCCGTCGGCAAGGCCACGCCGTCGCCGTTCGGTGCCGCCGATGGAGCGTACTCGACCGACATCCGCAAGGCCCTCGACGAGGCGGCCCGCGACGACTCGATCAAGGCCGTCGTCCTGCGCGTCGACTCGCCCGGCGGCTCGGCCGTGGCCAGCGAGATCATCCTCGACGCCACCAAGCGGGTGAAGGCCAAGAAGCCGTTCGTGGTGTCGATGGGCAACGTGGCCGGCAGCGGCGGCTACTACGTCGCCTGCGCGTCCGACACCATCTTCGCCAACGATTCGACGATCACCGCGTCGATCGGCGTGGTCAGCGGCAAGCTGGTCACCAACGGCATGTGGAACAAGGTCGGCATCACCTTCACGCCGTACCAGCGCGGCAAGAACGCCGGCATGCTCAGCTCCGGCACGCCGTTCAACCCGGAGGAACGCGAGCGGATGCAGGCGTACATGGACGAGATTTACGGTGTCTTCAAGGGCCACGTCACCGCCAGCCGCGGCAACAGGCTCAAGAAGCCGATCGACGAGATCGCTGGCGGCCGCGTCTTCACCGGCAAGCAGGCGCTCGAACTCGGCCTGGTGGACAAGATCGGCACGCTGCAAGACGCGATCCACTTCGTGGCCGACAAGGCCGACCTGACGGAGTACGAGGTGCGAGCGGTGCCGGAGCCGAAGGGACTGATCGAGCAAATCCTGGAGTCGGCCGGCGGCGGCAGGAACGACCCGAAGCGGCTGACGGCCGGCCCATCGCTTCTGGAGTTGGCGGCCCCACACCTGCAAGGGCTAGACCCGGAGCGCGTGAAGCTGGCCCGCCGGGCGCTGCGGCAGCTCGACACGCTACGGCAGGAGGGCGTGTGCCTGATGATGCCGGAGGTGTTGGTGAAGTGAGGTGAACCCGGTTTCGCGACGCATCGCAGAAGC
>CAZNSL010000826.1:2139-2634 GCA_964574975.1 uncultured Alcaligenaceae bacterium
GCTTCTGCGATGCGTCGCGAACCGTATGATGTCCCCAAAGGAGGGCGACGATGGCGACGACGGGAACGCCGGCCGGTGAGCCGATGGTCGGGCACATGGTCTACTTCAAGCTCAAGGAGCCGACGCCGGAGAACCGGCAGAAGCTGGTGGCCTTGTGCTACGAACTGTGCCAGGGCCACCCCGGCGAGGTGTTCTTTGCCGCCGGCGCGGAGTCGGCGGCGTTCGACCGCGACGTGAACGACCACGCCTGGGACGTGGCCCTGCACATCGTCTTCGCCACAAAGGCCGACCACGACTTCTACCAGTACGAGTCGGAGCGGCACCAGCAGTTCGTCGCGGCCGACAAGGGACTGGCCGGCCGGCCGCGGGTGTTCGATTCGCTGATCGGCGGGGCGTGACGTGCAACGCCGAGCGGGGGGGGGGGGGGGGCGCGCGCGGCGGCGGCGCAGCGGCGGCGGGGGCCCCCCCCCCCCCGCGCGCGGGTGTGGACATAAG
>CAZNSL010000826.1:2644-3114 GCA_964574975.1 uncultured Alcaligenaceae bacterium
CAGGGGGCTGACGCCCCCCGCTCGGCTATTTCGTCTATCCCTTAACCGTGGCCGCGGTCAGTTCCTTGACGTTCGCCAGCGCGTCGAGGCGCATGACCAGGTCGGCGAGCTTCTGGCACGCCGCCGCGCCGATTGCGTCGCGGCCCAGGGCCGTGAACTTCACGCCGATCTCCTCGGCCGTCATCGGGTCGCGCGGGTCGCCCTTCGGCACGTCCACGCGCTTCGTAAACGACTTGCCGTCGGTCGTTGTAATCGTCACCCGGCTCGGTTGGAACTTCGGGAACAGGCTCTCGAACTCGTCGTTGGCCACCACTTTCACCTTGTCCATCACCGGGATCAGCTTCGGATCGCGCACCCGCTCCTCGGTGAACTGCAACGGCGTCACCATGCCGTCGATCAGCCCGACGGCCAGGCTGTACGGCAGCGAGTGGTCGGCCGTCTCCTTGCTGTCGGGGCGGTACTTGTGCGGG
>CAZNSL010000827.1:0-3113 GCA_964574975.1 uncultured Alcaligenaceae bacterium
ACTTCGCCCAGAACATCGTCCGCCCGCTCGTCTCGGCCAACGTCCCGGGCACCGTCGCCGTCTCGCCGTTCGGCCCGAACGTGCGGTCGATCCTCATCAAGTGCGACCCCAAGAAGCTCCAGGACTACAACGTCTCCCCCCACGACGTCACCAACGCGCTGATGACCGGCAACGTGGTGGTCCCCGCCGGCAACGTCTACGTCCGGGACGCCATGCCGATGGTGCCCAACAACGCCACCGTCAACGACATCAAGGACATCGGCAAGATCCCGTTGAAGCTGGGGCGGAACGTCTACATCCGCGACGTCGCCAGCATCGAGGACACCACCGACCTGGACTACGGGTACGCCCTGGTCAACGGCCGCAACTGCGTCTACCTGCCGATCATCAAAAAGAGCGACGCCTCGACGCTCAAGGTGGTGGCGGACATCCACAAGTCGATGGACCTGTTCCGGAGCGTCGTCCCCAAGGACGTGACGGTCAACTTCGAGTTCGACGAGTCGCCCACGGTGGTCGAGGCGGTCAAGAGCGTGGCGACCGAGGGGTTCATCGGCGCGGGCCTGACGGGTCTGATGATCCTCATCTTCCTGCGCGACCTGCGCAGCGTGATCGTCGTCGTGCTCAACATCCCCTTCGCACTTCTGGGGGCGGTCGTTTCCCTTTGGGTCACTGGCCAAACGATCAACATTATGACCTTGGGCGGACTCGCCTTGGCGATCGGCATTCTGGTCGACGAGGCGACGGTTGAAGTCGAGAACATCCACACGCAGTTTGAGCACACTCCCAACATCGCGCGCGCCGTGAGGGCGGGCAACGCTCAGACAGCGGTCCCTCGACTCCTCGCGATGCTCTGCGTCTTGGCCGTTTTCATACCCTCCTTGTTCATGCAAGGGGCGGCCAGGGCGCTTTTCGTTCCGATGTCGCTGGCCGTCGGCTTTTCGATGGTGATGTCTTACATTTTGTCCAGCACCTTCGTCCCAGTCTTGTCGGTCTGGCTGCTTCGGCACAAACACTCCGAGGCCTCGGTGCAACGCCGTTGGCTCTCGATGGCTCGCCTCCAGAGCGGCTACGCCTCCACGCTGACCGGCCTGATGCGCGTGCGGTGGCTATTGCTCCTCGCGTATTTGGCCGTGCCGGTCGTCGTCGTCTTGTGGTGGGAGGGCGGCCACCCCGGCCTCGGCGTCGAGATCTTTCCCAAGGTCGACGCGGGCCAATTTCAACTGCGCGTCCGCGCCCCTGACGGAACGCTCCTCGAAGATACTGAGGCCTTGGCAAAAGACCTGCTTGCGGAAATCGCGCGGTTGGCCGGTGGCGAACGCAACGTGGACATTTCGGTGACGCTAGTCGGTACCGCGTCTTACAACTATCCGATTAACGCAATCTACCTCTGGACCTCGGGCCCGCAAGAGGCGGTCCTTCGCGTTGCGCTTCATGGCGAGAGCGGCATCCGCATCGAAGAGTTCAAGAACCGACTGCGCGATCAACTCCCTCAGTTGGAACGTCGGCGCGGCCCAGCGATGCAACAGGTCAAGCTTCAGTTCGAGGCTGGGGACGTCGTCGAGGATGTCATGAGCTTCGGGTCCCCGACGCCCGTCGAGGTGGCGGTGAACGGACCGAAGCTGGCCGACAATGTCGCCTACGCCGCCAAGGTTCGTGAAGAACTTACACGAATCGAATCGCTGCGCGACCTTCAGTACGGCCAATCCCTGGCTTACCCCACGGTAGAGGTCCAGGTGGACCGCGCTCGGGCCGGCATGAGCGGCATAACGGCGGAGGACGTGGGCCGGGCGCTCGCGCCGGCGACGTTGTCCAGCCGGTTCACCACGCCGCTGTTCTGGCGCGACCCGAAGACAGGGGTCGGCTACCAGGTGCAAGTCGAAGTCACTCGCCCGCAGGTCGCCTCCTTGCAGGACTTGCAACAGACCTTGGTCAAGTCAGTGAACGGCAGCGCGGTTCGCGTCGAGGATGTCGCACGCATTCGGCGGGACAGCATGCCGGGCCAGATCGACCGCTACAACATGAAACGGACCGTGAGCCTGACGGCCAACATCGTCGGCGAAGATCTCGGCCGCGTCGCAAAGCGAATCGACGAGGCGCTCCGGGCGGCGGGAGAGCCACCGCGAGGCGCCAGCGTGGAGGTGCGCGGCCAAGTCGTGCCGATGCGGCAAATGTTCGGCGCGTTGGCCGGAGGTCGCATCTTTGAAGGACTCACGGGTGGATTGATCCTTGCCGTGGCGGTGATCCTGTTCTTGCTGGCCGCGTATTTTCAGTCGGCGCGGTTGGCCTTGGTGGTCACCTCCACCGCACCAGCGGTGCTCGCTGGAGTCGCGGCGGCCTTGGTGTTGACGCATACGACGCTCAATATCCAGTCATTCTTGGGTGCAATCATGGCGGTCGGCGTCGCGGTTGCAAACTCCATCCTGCTCGTGACGTTCGCCGAACAAGGCCGGCGAGAGGGGCAGGCGGCTCGCAGCGCAGTCATCGACGCGGGCAGACATCGCCTGCGCCCAATTCTGATGACAAGCTGTGCGATGATTGCGGGCATGGTCCCGATGGCGCTAGGCTTCGGCGAAGGGGGCGAACAGACGGCCCCATTGGGGCGCGCCGTGATCGGCGGGCTGGTCGCCGCGACTCTCGCCACACTCTTTGTGCTCCCGTCGATCTTCGTCGTGGTTCAGGGACGCGGAACAATGTCGTCCGTGTCGCTTGATCCCGACGACCCGACGAGCGGGTATTTCGACCGCCAAGAAGCACCGGCCAATGGATTCAGTCGCGGCGACGGACACAAAGGCCCGATCGCGCAGCAGGACGACAACTTCAAAGTGCACACGGACTAAAGGTCAAGCATGAAATACTCTCGTCGGCCGTCCGCCGTAACGATTCGCACGCAAGCCCCTTTTCTAGGCGCGACCAATGTGGCCCTGTTGACGGGGCTCAGTCTGCTCATCGGATGCCAACGGCCGACCGCTCCTTCGCCCGCTTCAAGTTCAGAAGCGGCGGTACCCTCGCCGGTCAGCGTGACCGTGGTTCACCCCGAGCGGAAGACAGTTACGCGGATCATCAAGCGCCCGGGCTACAACGTCGAACCTTTCCAGCGCACGGCGATCTACGCC
>CAZNSL010000828.1:0-3109 GCA_964574975.1 uncultured Alcaligenaceae bacterium
AGATCGCCCGGCAGTTGCGTCTACGCGACCTCGGCGGCGTGATCGTCAACGACTTCATCGACATGCGCGAGGACAAGCATCGTCGGGCCGTCGAAAAGGCGATGCGCGACGCCGTGAAACGCGACCGCGCGCGGACGAAGGTGCTAAAAATCAGCGCGTTCGGCATCATCGAGATGACGCGGCAGCGCATCCGTCCATCGTTGAAGCGGTCGGTCTATCAGGACTGTCCGTTCTGCCGCGGCCACGGCCACGTCAAGACGGTGGAGAGCATGAGCATCGAGGTGATGCGACTCGTGCAACTCGCGGCCCACAAGGACACCGTCACGCGCGTACAGGTGCGCGTGCAGGCGGACGTGGCGGACTACTTGCTCAACCGAAAGCGACGCGAGGTTGCGCAGCTGGAGGAGTCGGGCAAGATGCAGGTCGGAATCGTCGGCGTCGCAGGCGCGCCGCCCGAGACGCTGGAACTAACCTGCTACGACAACCACAATAACGAGGTGCGCCTCCTGCCCGCACCGGAGCAGGATCACCACCACCACCACCACCGCGGTCGTGGGCACCGGCGTTAACCGGCCGTTCGCCTTGACAAGCCGGCGTCGCAGGCTATCGTCTGCCACTCTTCGGATTGACGAGGGGCGGGAGGACGGGGCCGTGCCGGCATTGCGCACCCAACGACGACTGGCGCTCGCGCTGCTTGCGCTCGCCGGCCTCGTCGCGCCTGCCGTTGCCCAGGAACCGCTCCGCCTCGGTCCAGCGGCCGCCGGCGACGCCGCCCCGATCCATTTCGCCGCCGACGACATCGCCACATGGGCGGATCGCGGCGAGCAACTCTTCCTGCTCCGAGGCAATGTCTTGGTGGAGCAGGGAGTGTTGCAACTCCGTGCGGCTCGCGTCGTCTTGGCCGTCGACGTGGCGCATCACGCGAAGACAAAGTCCTACGTCGTCCGCGTCGTCGCGGAAGGCGACGTTCGCGTCGAGAACGGGACGGAACGTCGTTCGGCACCGGTTGCCGTCGTCGACCTCGTTACCAGACAAACCGTAACGAAGCGAGCCGGTTGCCCCGTCAGCGAAACATCGATGGCCGGCGACGAGTTCGTTCGCTGGGCTCGTGCGCTCAAGACGCCCAACGCGATCCAGCAAGTTGCGGCGGCGCTGCCGCCCGTCCAACCGAACGTCACTGTCGCACCGCCACCAGCGAGACCTGCACCGTCCGTACCGACTCAGAACCCTGGTGGCGCTGCCCTGCAACCTCCGGTGTTCCCAGCGCCGCCACCCGGTTCGCCGCTGCCTGTCGCTCCGATGCCGTCGGGTCGCGACACGCCGGTGCCGCCGCGTACGCCGCAGGCCGTGCCGGGGCCGTCGCGCATCCTCAAAATTGCACCGCGCCGCTCGACCGCGTTCGATTCCGACAGCAAGGTCGTCAACGGCGAGCGCGTGACCTACGTCGTCGGCGGTGTGATTCTGACCATCCAAAATGTGCGCGGTGTCGGCATGATCGACATCGAGGCCGACCGACTGGTCGTGTGGTCGAGAGGCGATAACGGCCAATTCCTCAATCAGATGTCCTCCCCCGAAGGGAAGGTATCGCAGGAGGCCGAGTTCTACCTCGAAGGCGACGTACAGATCCGAAGCCGCAGTGCCCAGAGTGAGACGCTGCTATCGGCCGACCGGGTGTACTACGATGTGAACCGGAACGTAGCCGTCGGCGTCAAGGCCGATCTGGAGGTGCGCAGCGCCGAGTTGCCGGAACCGTTGCACCTCAAGGCGGAAGAGTTACTTCAGGTGACTCCGACGCGCTACGAGGCGACAGAGGCGCGGGTCTTCTCCAGCCGACTGCCGTCCGACCCAGGTCTGACTCTCGTGATGGCGCAGGCCAGCGTCGAGGACAAGAAGGTCGAGCGCCGCGGCCTCTTCGGGATGCCCGTTCGCAGTTGGTCGACCGGAGAGCCGTTGATCGAGACGCAGCGCATCGTCACCGGCGAACAGGTCTTCCTGCGCGTCGAAGATGTGCCGATCTTTTACTTGCCCTACGTCAAGGGTAACGCGAACAACCCGTTCGGGCCGCTGCGCTCGATCGGCTTCAAGCAGGATCGCATCTTTGGCACGCAGGTGTACACCACCTTCGACTTCTACAACATCCTTGGTCTCGACCCGATTCCGGGGACGCGGTGGAACCTCGAGGCCGATTACCTCAGCGAACGCGGCCCGGCTCTCGGCTCAAACTTCGAATACGTCGGCCGCGACCTGTTTGGCGTGCCGGGCGTCTACAACGGGCTAGTCAAGCTCTACGGTATCAAGGACCGCGGGCAGGATATCCTCGGCGGTGGCCGCGGCGAGTTCGACGATCACCCCGACTTCCGCGGCCGGGCGCTCGTCCGCCACAACCAGACATTCTTCGACGACAATCTCCTCCAGGCGCAGCTCTCGTATTTGAGTGACAAGAATTTCCTGGAGCAGTACTACAAAATGGAGTTCGACACCGCGCCGAACCAGGAGACATACGTCTACCTGAAGCGTCAGCGTGAGAATTGGCAACTGACGGCACTGGCGCGGCCGAACATCCGCGACTGGGTGACGGAGGATGTGTGGCTGCCGCGGTTGGATGCGAACGTCGTTGGCCAGTCGTTCTTCGATTTGTTCACCTACAGCGTGCGGGCCAACGGCGGCTACGCGCAACTTCGTCCGGCCGAGGAACCACCGCCGCCGGTGCAGGCGACTGACTTTCGCGATGACTTGGGCCGGTTCGACGTGTTCCAGGACCTTGCCCTGCCGTTCTACCTGGGGCCGGTTAAGGTGGTGCCGTACGGCGTCCTCGACCTGGCGTACTACACCCGCGACCGCAATGACGACGGCAACGGTCGGGTCTACGGTGGCGGCGGCGTCCGCGCCAGCCTGCCGCTGACGCGCGTATACCCCGGCGTCGAGAGCGAACTGCTCAACTTGAAGGGGATCAACCACAAGATCGTGTTCGGTGGCAACTACTTCAATGCCGGGTCGTCCGACCCGTACTTCCTGTTCCCGCAACTCGACCGCCTGAACGACGACGCCACCGACCAAGCCCTGCGCGACATCACGCCGCGCCAACCGTTCCTCAACTCGACGAGCGGCG
>CAZNSL010000829.1:0-3109 GCA_964574975.1 uncultured Alcaligenaceae bacterium
GGCCGCCGCCGGCAGGCCGTGCGCGCCCGGCACGTCCGACGCCGGCAGCCGGTGGGCGCGACGTCCGGCGTGACTGAGTTCGAAGAGCAGTTCGGTCGATTGCGCGTTCATGAATGACCCGTCAGGAACCAAAGCCAAAACTGCGCCCGCCACGCTTGTCGAAGGAAATCGAGACGACGTGCCGCAGGGCGATGATGACCCGCGCCCCGTTGCGCTCGACGAGCATCGTCTGGCCATCGTCCGACACCTCGGCCTCGGAGGTGCTTTCGACGTGGACCTCGTTGTGGTCGCTCAACGACATCGTGAACGGCGTGAACGGCATGGCCGTCAGACACTGGCGCAAAATTTCGGGTGTCATGTCGCGTCCTCTCAGCGGGCCAGTCGCCGGCTCATGGCCGCAGCCAGCCCGTCGATCTCGGCCTTCGTCCGCTTTTCGGTCACGGCCACGCTGACGCAACCGGCCATTGTCGGGTCGAATCGACCCAGGTCTAGGCCGGCGAGGTAGCCGTCGTCGGCCAAACCCGCAAGTAACCTCGACGCGTCGCCAGGCACACGGAGCGTGAACTCCTTGAAGAACGGTCGGTCGAACGCCAGCCGCACGCCGGGCAACTTCGTCAACTGCTCCGCCGCGTATTGCGACTTGCGGGCGCACAACTCCGCCGTCTCGCGCAACCCCTGCGGGCCAAGCAGCGCCAGGTGGATTGTCGCCCGGAGGGCCAACAGCCCCTGGTTCGTGCAAATGTTGCTCGTCGCCTTCTCGCGGCGGATGTGTTGCTCGCGGGTCTGGAGCGTCAGCACCCAACAGCGCTGGCCGTTGCGGTCGGTCGTCTGACCGACGAGCCGGCCGGGCACCTTGCGGACGTACTCCTGACGGCAGGCCAGCAAACCAAGGTATGGCCCGCCGTACATGAGGTAGTTGCCCAGCCCTTGCCCCTCCGCGACGGCAATGTCGGCTCCGTAGTCGACCGGTTTCTTCAAAAGGCCGAGGCTGACGGGGTCGAACGCGGCGACGTACACCGCACCCTGGTCCTTTGCGATCTTGCCGACGGCATCGACCTCTTCGAGCGCGCCGAAAAAGTTCGGGTGCTGCACCGCGACGCACGCCGTCTGGTCGTTGACGTGCTTGCGCAACTCGTCGGGGTCGAGGAGGCCTTGCGGCGTCGGTAAAGTGACGAGTCGGACGCCGAGGTTATCCAGGTAGGTCGCTAGCGTCGCCCGGTACTCGGGATGGACGCTTTGCGGGACGACGACCTGGCCGGTGCGGCCGGTGACATTAACGGCCATCAGCACGGCTTCGGCGAGGGCGCTCGCGCCGTCGTAGAGGCTGGCGTTGGCCACATCGAGGCCTGTGAGCTGGCAGACGAGCGTCTGGTACTCGAACACCGCTTGGAGCGTGCCCTGGCTCGCCTCGGCCTGGTACGGCGTGTACGCGGTGTAGTACTCGCTGCGCGACGCAATCGCGTCGACGGCGGCCGGCACGAAGTGGTCGTACGCCCCACCACCGAGGAAACAGACGTGGCTGTCCGCCGAAGCGTTCCGCGCCGCTAAGTCGTGGACGTGGCGCGTCAGTTCGATCTCGGTCAGCGCCGGCGGCAGGTCGAGCGGTCGCCGGAGGCGGATGTCGGCGGGGACGGTGGCAAGCAGGTCTTCGATGGACTTTACGCCAACGGCGGCGAGCATGGCGGCGCGGTCGGCGGGCGTGTTCGGAATGTACGGCAAGTCGGCTCTCTCCGCGTGCGGGGATACCAATACCTATAGGCACCGGTGCGGCAGGTCGCCAGCGGCCGGTGTATGTGCTTCAATGCCCTTCGGCGGCGTGCTTCTCGTACGCCGCGTGGTTCATCAAGTGGTCGAGCGTCGTGCCCGGTGCAACCTTCAATTTGAACAACCAGAACGTCCCGTACGGGTCGCTGGCCATCGCCTTCGAGTCGTCGTGCAGGGCCGCGTTCACGAAGTCGTTGTTGACCGCGACGATCTCGCCGGCGACCGGGGCGTACACGTCGGCGACGCTCTTGACCGCCTCGATCTCGCCGCACGACTGTTTCGCCGCGACCTTCGTGCCGGGCTTCTTCATCTCGACGAGCGTCACGTCGCCGAGTTGCTCGGCCGCGAACGCGGAGACGCCAACCGTCACGGTGTCGCCGTCGAGCGTCGCCCACTCGTGCGATTCGGCGTAGCGCAGTGCCTTCGGGTCCATACGTCGTCCTCGGTTGGAAGTACGCTTCTGCGAAGCGTCGCTAAACTTTCGCTCGCTTGTAGAACGGCAACGGCACGACCTGCGCCGGCTCCACGTTGCCGCGCACGTCCACGGACAGCCGCGTGCCTGTGGCTGCGTGCGCCGGCTCGACGTACGCCATCGCGATCGACTTTTCCAAGGTCGGCGTGAAACTGCCGCTGGTGACGCGGCCCACCGTTCGGCCGTCGCCCAGCACCACAGTGCAGCCCTCGCGGGCTGCCCGCCGACCGTCCAGTACCAGGCCAACGCGTTGCGGAGCGGTGCGGCCGACGCGTTCTTGCGCCGTCAACAAGCCGGATCGGCCGACGAAGTCGCCCTTGCCGAGCTTCACCGCCCAGGCCAGACCGGCTTGCAGCGGGTCGATGTCCTCGGCGAGTTCGTGTCCGTAGAGCGGCATCGCCGCTTCGAGCCGCAGTGTGTCGCGTGCGCCGAGGCCACACGGCACAGCACCACGGCGGACGATCTCGTCGGCCAATTCGGCACCGTGGGCTGCGTCGAGCATGACTTCCAGGCCATCCTCGCCGGTGTAGCCGGTACGGCTGACGACGCACTGCTGCCCACGGCAGCGCGTCGGGGCGGCGAAGTAATACTTGAGGCCGGCCGGGTCCGCGTCG
Source organism: uncultured Alcaligenaceae bacterium (assembly GCA_964574975.1). Classification (GTDB taxonomy): domain Bacteria; phylum Planctomycetota; class Planctomycetia; order Gemmatales; family Gemmataceae; genus JAXMAS01. The sequence continues at coordinate 2,851 of CAZNSL010000829.1, forward strand.
AACAGGTCGCGGCACATCTCGATGGCCTTCGGTCCCTGCACCGCGAGCATGGCCGTCGAAGCTGTCTGGTCGATGACCTGCACCTCGCGGTCGCCCTTCTCGGCTTCGAGGTGGTCCACGATTTTGGTGCGGTTCGAGGCGTTGACGACCATCGCCCAACCGTAGGGCCAGCGGTAGACGAGTACATCGTCGCGGATGCCACCGTCGGCGTTGCAGATCAGGCCGTAGCGGACCTGGCCGTCCTTCATCGTAGCGGCGT
>CAZNSL010000830.1:0-3106 GCA_964574975.1 uncultured Alcaligenaceae bacterium
CCGAGGCGATCCGCCGCCCGTCCGGGCTGAACGCCACCGACGACACCCCACCCGCGTGCCCGTAGAGGGTGGCGTAGCCGCCGGCGTTCTGCCGCTTGACGTAGCCCCACTCGAAGCCGCGATCGTCCGGCCGCACCGCGTCCAACAATGCCGCCGCCTCGACGTTACGGCCCTCCTGCCAGCGGGCCTGGCCCAGGAAGAAGTTCGACCGCGAAAGACTTAGGTCGAGCTTCTCGGCGGCGTCCTTCGCACGACGCTCGCCCTCCGCCGCCTTGCCAGCGGCCTCCGTCGCTTGGCGCGCCGCCTCCGTCGCCTTCTGCTTCTCGTCGTCGGCACGCTTCGCCTCGCTGGCCGCGTACAGGCCGAACGCCGTGGATACGGCCACACCACCGACGAGGAACACCGTCGCTGCTGCCAGGGCCGCCGCCAAGGCCCTGTTCCGGCCGGCCCAGCGCCGCAGCCGCTCCGCCGCCGACAACGGCCGTGCCGTCGTCGCCCTGCCTTCCTCCCACTGCCGCAGGTCGTCGGCCAACGCTGCGCAATCCGCGTACCGCCGTTCCGGCTCCTTCTCCAGGCACTTGCGGCACACCGCTTCCAGGTCGGCCGGCACCGCCGGGTTCAATCGCGACGGCGGCGTCGGCTCCTGCACCTGGTGCAGCGTCAGCACCACGGGCGTCGGCCCTTCGAACGGCACCCGGCCCGTCAGCAGTTCGTACAGCAGCACGCCCAGGGCATACTGGTCGGCCGCCGGACTCCAGCGGCCGGCTTCGCCTCGACACACTTCGGGAGCGAGATACGCGGGCGTGCCCAGGACCGTGCCGTCCTGCGTGACCACGGCGGAATCTTCGAGCCGCCGGGCCAGACCGAAGTCCAGCAGGTGCGGCTCCCCGGCCGCGTCGAGCATCACGTTGACGCACTTCACGTCGCGGTGGATCACGCCCTGCGCATGCGCGTAGGCCACGGCATCGGCCAACTTGCGCACCAGTTCGGCGGCCCGTCGCGGCTCCATCGGCTTGTCGTCGAGCGCGTCGTACAACGTGGTGCCGTCGATGAACGCGCTGGCGAGGAACGCCCGGCCGTTGACTTCGCCAGCCTCGAACAGCGGCACGATGTTGGGATGGCGCAGCCCCGCGGCGGCCTGGGCTTCGCGGCGGACGCGGCCGCGTTTGTCGGCGTCACCGGTCGATTTGGCGACCTTCAGGGCGATTTCGCGGTCGAGCGGTTCGTCGTAGGCGCGGTACACGACGCCAAAGGTGCCTTCGCCGAGTTCGCTGCGAATCTCGTAGCGGCCGATCCGCTCCGGCAACGGGGCAGCGTCGAAGTCCGGCGGCGGTGGCGGCCCGCCGGGGCGTTCGAGCGTCGCGGGCCGAATCGGCGGATCGAGGGTGCAGTCGGGGTCCGGCGGCGGCAGCGTCGGCTGGTCGGACATTGGGCAGGCTCCGGGAGGTGCGTCGAATCGTATTGTCGCGGCTCCGCCGGCGGATTGCAACGACCTTTCGCGCCGGGCCGCGAATCGTTGCCCGACCCCATGTTGCCGACTCGTGCAACGAACGACGCATTCCGTTCACGGCCAGCGCGATGGAGTCGCCAGTACCGGCAACGCTGCCAGAATGTCGCCCGTTGCGAGCGGAGTCAGCCTGTGGAAGCCGATCGTTGCAAGCAGCGGCGAGCCGAGCGCACATTCCTTCTCGATCGGGTAGTAGCGGTTGTACCCGTCGCGCCGGCGGTTGACTTCCGACACGTCGATTTCGGCGACGAACGCTACCCAGCGGCGGTTGAATCGGGCCACGCTGGACCGCAGGGCCGCCAAGGCCCGTCGCGGTTCGTCCAGGCCGTTCAGCCGGGCAAGCGATTCGGCAACGTCGCTCGTCGGCTCCGGCCCGCCAGCGTCGCGGACGAAGCCGAGGTGCAGTCGCACGCCGCGCAGCCACTCGTCGCGTTGGGCGGCACAGCGGGCGATCAGGTCGTCGTACGCCTGCTGGACGCCGAGCGCCCGGCGAGCATACGCCGGAGCCTGGTATTGCCCGCCGATCATCATGCGGGTGCGCAGGTCGTCGTCGATGGTGAGGAGGGGTTGTCCGTCCAAGCGGGCTTCTCCGTGCGTGCGGGCGTTCGCCGCATTCAGTATACGGTAGACACCGGAACGCACTCGCGGATCGGCCGCAGGTCTGACATAATCGAACGAAACCCCGCGATCCACAGTCTTCGCCCCGGCACCGCCGATGAACCCGAACCCACCGATCGATTCCGGAGCGACCGTCGCTCACGTCCCGCACGATCCCGACCCGACCTACGTTGCGCCGTCGAACGCCGACGAGGCCGTCGCGTCCACCGTTCACACCGCCGTGCGTATCACCGGCGATTGCGATCTCGTGCCGGGATACGAAATCCTCGGCGAGTTGGGCCGCGGCGGTATGGGCGTCGTCTACAAGGCCCGGCAGATCGCGCTCAACCGGCAGGTCGCGCTGAAGATGATCCTCGGCGGCCCGCACGCCGGCGATGCGGTCCTCGGGCGGTTCAAGGCCGAGGCCGAAGCCATCGCACGGTTGCAGCACCCGAACATCGTTCAGATTTACGGCATCGGCGAACACAACGGGCAGCCCTACTTTTCGCTGGAACTCGTCGAAGGTGGGAGTCTCGAGAATCGCATCGCAGGACAGCCGCAGAACCCGCGGGCCGCGGCCCACCTCGTCGAAGTGCTGGCGCGAGCCGTCCACGTCGCCCACGAGAACGGCATCGTCCACCGCGACCTGAAGCCGGCCAACATCCTGCTCCAGTCGGACGCACGCACGGCGTCCGGCGGGTCGACGGCCACCCGCGCCCGCCTGTTGGCGGCGACGGAGTACGGTACGCCGAAGATCACCGACTTCGGCCTCGCCAAGCACACGAATGCGAGTCAGTTCGGCCGCACGCAGTCCGGCTCGATCCTCGGCACGCCGAGCTACATGTCGCCGGAACAGGCCCAGGGCGAGAACAAGGAGGTCGGCCCGCTGACGGATGTCTATTCGCTCGGCGTGATGCTGTACGAACCGCTCGTCGGCCGGCCGCCGTTCCGCGCCGACACGCCGCTGAACACGATCATGGAAGTCATTCGCGGCGAGCCGGT
>CAZNSL010000831.1:0-3105 GCA_964574975.1 uncultured Alcaligenaceae bacterium
ACCAACCCGGCCCCGAACCAGACGTTCCCGACCAACGTCACGGTCCAGGGCACGGCGACCGACAACGACACCCTCGCGTCGGTCGAGTTCAGCATCGACGGCGGGGCGTTCACGACGGTGCTGTTCGACCCGGCGACTGGGGCCTACGGGTTCACGACGAACCTGGCGACCGACGGCTCGGACGATGGCCCGCACACGGTGGTGGTGCGGGCGACCGACGCGGCCGGCAACGTCTCGTCCGCCAGCGTCACGTTTACCCTGAACGCCGACCAGACCGCTCCGGTGGTGACCATCACCAACCCGGCCCCGAACCAGACGTTCCCGACCAACGTCACGGTCCAGGGCACGGTCACGGACGCGCAGGGCGTCGCCACGTTGGAGATGTCGGTGGACGGTGGCACGTTTACGGCAGTCCAGTTCGACCCGGCAACCGGAGCCTACGGGTTCACGACAACTCTGGCGACCGATGGCTCGGCCGACGGCCCGCACACCGTCGTGGTGCGTGCGACCGATGTCGCCGGCAACGTCACCAGCGAGAGTGTTACGTTCATACTGGACACGACTGGTCCGACGGGGACGATCACCTCCCCGCAGCCGAACCAGCCGTTCAACACGAACCCCACCGTTCAGGGCACGGCGACGGACGCGGTGTCGGGCCTATTCGCCGTCGATTACCGCGTCGACGGCGGGTCGTTCCAATCGGTGACGTTCGACCCGGCGACCGGGGCATTTAGTTTCACGCCGAACCTACCGCTCGATGGCACGGCTGACGGCACGCACCTCATCGAGGTGGCCTTCACCGATGCAGCCGGCAACGTGTCCGTCCAAAGTGTCTCGTTCGTGCTGGATACGACCGCCCCGACGGTGGTGATCGCTTCGCCACCGGACGGGCAAACGTTCCCGACCAACGTTTCGGTCCTCGGTACGACATCCGACAACCGCGCGGTCGTCACGCTGGAATACCGGCTCGACGGAGGTGCGTGGATCACAGTGCTGTTCGACCCGCTGACCGGGGCGTGGGGGTTCACGACGAACCTGCCGACCGATGGTTCAGCCGACGGTCCGCACACGATTGAGGTGCGAGCGATGGACGCGGCCGGTAACGCGACCTCGGTCTTTCTGACGTTCACCTTGGACGTTCCGTGATCGATCGGAGCGACCGGTAAATGCCGCACCGCAGGAGTAATCTCCCTTACTCGGAGATTGCTCCTGCGGTGTCGTTTCGCCCGGGCGCATTCGGGCCGAGACTGCTCCGGTCGCGCTGGTTTTTCTCCCTCCGGCGGTAAAACTCGCACCCTCCCATCTTGACACCCCTGCGCATTTGCTTCACCCTAGACGATAGTCATTCCTACCGGCTAGCCCGCCCACAGCACCCTCGTACTCATCGTTAGGAGTCGTCATGTCCGCCGCCTGGTCCCATTGGTTGAAGGCATGGAAGGGCCGTAGCAGGCCGGTTCGCCGCACCGTCCGCCCCGTCTGCTTGGCTCTGGATTCCCGCGAAACGCCGGCGGTGTTTACCGGCGGTGTCAACGTCGCCTACGGTTCGGTCGGCCTGGTGGCCGGAGCCGGCCCCGGCGGCGTACCGCTGGTCGCCATTCACGACCCAATTACTGGCGCGATACGCTCCGCGTTCTTGGCGTTCGACGCGCGTTTCACTGGCGGCGTCAATGTCGCGGCCGGCGCGGATGGTTCGATCGTGGCCGGGGCGGGTGCGGGTGGCGCACCGGTAGTCAGCGTCTTCGACGTGAACGGCAACCTCCGCGGCAGCATTGTCGCCCTCGACCGCAACTACACCGGCGGCGTGAACGTCGCCTATGCCGACGTAACGGGCGACGGCGCGAACGACATCATCGCGGCCGCCGCTGGCCCCGGTCGACCGACCGTGCGAGTCTTCGACGGCCGCACGCTGACTCAGGTGAACGAGTTCCTCGCATTCAACCAGGCATTCACCGGCGGCGTAAGCGTCGCGGCCGCCGACCTCAACGGCGACGGCCGAGCCGAGATCGTCGTCGGAGCCGGGGCCGGAGGCGTGCCGCTCGTCCGCGTCTTCGATGGAGCAACCGGGCAGGCGTCGGCCGGGTTCGTCGCGTTCGACCAGCGGTTTTCCGGTGGCGTCACCGTTGCCGCCACCTCGGGCGGCGGCGGGCAGATTATGGTCGGTGCCGGGGCCGGCGGCATACCACTCGTCGGCGTGTTCAACCAAGGCGGCACGCTGCTACGGCAGTACGTTTCGCTCGTCCCGGGCTTCACCGGCGGCACCCTCGTCGCGGCCGGCGACGTGAACCTCGACGGCATGCCGGATACCTTGGTTGGGGCCGATACGGGCGGCCTGGCTGGCATCCAGATTACCAACGGAGCGACCAACACCGCCCTGACCGCGTTCATGGCCTTCGAGAACAACGGCGCGGTGCCGAACCCCAACCCAAATCCCAACCCGAACCCCAACCCGAACCCAGGCGACACGACTCGGCCAGTGGTGCAAGTCACCAGCCCGGCGATGGACCAAACGTTCACGTCCAATCCGACGATCACTGGCACGGCCACCGATAACGTGGGCGTCGTCCGCGTCGAGGCTCAGGTGAATAACACCGGGCCGTTCCAGGCGGTCGCGTTCGCCAACGGCGTGTTTACCTTCACGCCGACCGTCACACAGGACGGCCGGCACAGCGTCGCCTTCCGGGCGGTCGATGCGGCTGGCAACGTTTCGAACCTCGCCATCTTCTCCTACCGCCTCCAGACCGACTCGGTCGCGCCGACCGTGACGATCACCAGCCCGACGCCGGGCCAGACGTTCACCAGCAACCCGACGATCACCGGCACGGCGGCCGACAACATCGCCGTTACCGGAGTCGAAGCCCGCGTGGACGGCGGGGCGTTCGTGCCCGCCATCTTCAACGCGGGCAACGGCACTTTTACGTACACGACGACGCTCATGGCGGATGGCTCGGACAACGGCGATCACACCGTCGAAGTCCGCTCGCGCGACGCGGCCGGCAACTTTTCTGCGCTCGCCAGCGTCACCTTCACGCTCGATGCCGTCGATGCTACCAGCCCCACGGTGACGATCACGAGCCCAACGGCAAACCAGGCGCTCTCGACCAGCCC
>CAZNSL010000832.1:0-3100 GCA_964574975.1 uncultured Alcaligenaceae bacterium
AGGCGCGGGCTCATGGGGCAAGCGTACCACACGCGCCGCGGACTGAGCCCCGGAGGGGCGGCCGTTGGTAGCCAGGGGTGTCAACCCCTGGTTGAGTCGTGCCAACGATTCAGCCCCGGAGGGGCGACAGACTTCTCGCGTGGGACCGTCTGCCGCCCCTCCGGGGCTGGTTATTTGGGGTATCGCGGTTCCAGGGGTAGACACCCCTGGCTACCAACGGCCGCCCCTCCGGGGCTAAGACTGGGCGTTACTTGCCCTTTTTGACCGGTGTCTTGCCCTTGGCCGGCGGGCGGGGGCCGACGCCCTCGGTCGGAAGCGCGTCCTGGAACTGGTCGTTGTCCTTCAGCTCCGCCTTGAGACGGTACATCTCTGCCTTGAGCGATTTGAGCGCGTCGGCATGGGCCGGATCGGCCGCGACGTTTTTCAATTCGTGCGGGTCGGCGGTGAGATCGAACAGCTCCCACGCGTCGATCTTGTGGAAGTAGATGAGCTTGTGCGTGCGCGTGCGGACGCCGTAATGCGGCTGGACGCGGTGGTCCTGCGGGTAGTGGTAGTAGCGGTAATACATGCTGGTCCGCCAGTCGGCTGGCGGCGTTCCCGTCAGCACCGGTAGCGCGTTCTTGCCCTGCACGTCGGCCGGCACCGCGACGCCGGCGGCGGCGAGGAGCGTCGGCGCGAAATCGACGTTCAGCACCATCGCGTCGGCCGTGGTGCCCGGCGGGATGACGCCGGGCCAGCGGGCAACGAACGGCATCCGCAGCGACTCCTCGTACATGAACCGCTTGTCGTACCAGTTGTGGTCGCCGAGGAAGAAACCCTGATCCGACGTGTAGATGACGAGAGTGTTCTTCGCCAGTCCCTCGGCGTCGAGGTAGTCGAGCAGCTTACCGACGCCCTCGTCCACGGAGTCGATGCAGGCGAGGTAGTCGCGCATGTAGCGCTGGTACTTCCACGCCTTGAGTTGCGCCGGCGTCAGGCCGGCCGGCGGAGTTTGTTTCACGTCGCGCGGCGTCAGGTCGCGGTCGATGCGCATGGTCGCCTCAGCGGCGGCCGGGCATCGGGTGGCGTAGTCGTCGTTGAAGGTTGTCGGTTCGGGCACGGTGACGTTGGCCCACTTGGCGGCGTACTTCGGGTGCGGCGTCCACGCGCGGTGCGGGGCTTTATGGTGGCACATCAGGAAGAACGGTTTGTCCTTCGGCCGCTCCTTCAGGAAATCGAGCGACAGTTGCGTAATGATGTCGGTGCAGTAGCCGGCGTGCTTCTTGCGCGAGCCATCCTGGTGGAGGAAGGTGGGGTCGTCGTAGATGCCCTGACCCGGCAGGATCGTCCAGCGGTCGAAGCCGGTCGGGTCGCTGCCGAGGTGCCATTTGCCGATCATGCCGGTGTGGTAGCCGGCCGCTTGCAGGTACTTGGCGAGCGTCGGCTGCGAGCCGTCGAAGCGGTTGAAGACGGGGACGCCGTTGACGTGGGCGTACTTGCCGGTGAGGATCGCCGCCCGGCTCGGCGTGCAGATCGCGTTGGTGGCGAAGCAGTTGGCGAGCCGCACGCCCTCCTTGGCGATGCGGTCGAGCTGCGGCGTGGCGTTGACTTTGCTGCCGTAGGCAGAGATCGCGTGAGCGGCGTGGTCGTCCGCCATGATGAACAGCACGTTCGGCCGTTCGGCCGCCGACGCGGCACCGGCGAACAGGAGCGCGAGGATTGCGTGTCGCACGGGGAGGGTCTCCGATTTCTCGTTCCCAGGCTCTGCCTGGGAACGCACTGCTAGCGAGGCTTTGCCTCGCGTACCCGCAGAGGCAAGGTCCACCGGGGTGCGGCCGGCAGAGCCGGCAAGGCAGTGCGTTCCCAGGCAGAGCCTGGGAACGAGGACGCCTACTTGGCCAGGTGTTTGTTGATGAATTCGATGCGGGCCTTGACGGCGGCCTTGTAGCCGGGGATGGTGCCGTCGAGGCCGGCGGTCGCGTCCGGCCGGCGCGCGGCCAGCGCGTCGCGGGCACGCTTGTAGTGGAAGTCGATGCGCTTCTCGACCTCCGGCCACACGACCACCTTCTCCATCAACTCGGCGAGACGGGCCTTGTACTTCGCATGGCCTTCCGGCGTCTCGAATAGCGCCCGCGCCACCAATCCGTGGCGCGGCGGATCGAGGGCCGCCGCGGCGTTCTGAAACATCTGGTCCATGCCGTGGGGCATGAAGACGAGCTTGCCCGAGGTGGGGTCGTGGTAGACGCGGAAGTTGTTATGGTGCAGACCGTACCCGTCCCAGTGGCCCGTCACGGTTTCCAGTACCATCATCGACACGAAACGGTCCACGTCGAGGAGTTTGTCGAGCTTGGCGAGGCGCTTGGCGATGTCCGGCTCGCGACAGGCGGCGGCTAACGCCTTGAGGTCGCCGTGATCGGGCACGTCGTTCTCGCCGCCGGACTTTTTCAGCTTGGCGTCGATGTCTTGCAGGAAGCCGGAGTCGTAGAAGTTGCCGGAGGCGTTCTTGAAGTGCTGCTTGAGGAAGACCTGGTCGAAGCCCTCCTTGAGGACGTACAGCCGCGGTCGACGGTCGGGCAGAGTGATGACGGCGTGCGTGGTGCGGGCGGCCGGGACGCCAGCGGCCCGCATCAGCTCGCCGCAGATCGCCTCGTTCGCGTAGCCGACGTCCTGCACCGAGTTGTTCAGGTGGAACTTGTCGAGGCCGTGGAATCGCTGGCCGGAGACATATTTGTCGGTGTTGAGCGTCAGTGCGGGCTTGTCTTCCCAGTTGCGGAAGGAGCCGGCCGCGCCTTTCAAGCGTAGGGCGACATCCTTGTAGACGGTCGAATCGCCTTCGCGCAGAGTGACGCGGACGTACTCGCGGGGGGCCTTCTTGAGTTTGTCGAGTTCGGCTGCGTCGATATCGACCGTCAGGATTGGGGCGGGTGCCTTGTCGAAGAACTCGACGGTGGGATCGGCGGCGGGGGCCGACGCCGAAACACAGAAAACTGCGATGAACGTGAAACTCATCCTCGCCTCCGAAATTTGCCGGCCAGCCCGGAGCGCCAGCGACGGGTCGAACTCCCCCTCGCAGGCGCTCCGGGCTGGCCGCGCCCCCCATCCGGCCGCACGCCGGCGGCGG
>CAZNSL010000833.1:0-3099 GCA_964574975.1 uncultured Alcaligenaceae bacterium
AACGGCCACCTCTGGAGCGAACACGAGCCGCACGTCGGTGTACTTCTTGTAGCGGTACAGGTGGTACGCGCCGCCGTTGTAGAGAGTCACGATGTCGGAGCGCAGTCCGGAGGCCTTCAGCGACTCGTTTTCGATCTCGGCCATGCGCGCCCGCCGGGCGGCGAACGCCTGCGCCGGCGTCGCCCCGGCCGGCACCGCGGCGTTGACGCGATCCGTCACGTCCGCGACCGATTGCAGGACGTTGAGTTCCAGATCGGGACATTTGAGTTCCTCGCCGCTGGTGCGAGCGAGATAGCCGTCGCGGTAGTAGTCCTTATCGGGCGGGCTGAGCTTTTGCAGATCGTCGGCCCCGACGTGGTGGTTAGTGACGATCAGGCCGGCGGGCGAGACGAACGAACCGGAACCGCCGCTGTTGAATCGCACCGACGCAAGCTGGGCGTGCTTGAGCCAGGCGTCGGTGAGGTCGAAGTTGTGCTTGGTACGGAGTAGATCGCGGGGCGGGGCATCGAACAGCCACATGCCCTCGTCGGAGCGCGCAGTCATGGCGAGGAGTCCGAAGGCGAACACGGCGAGTGGAAAGGCAAGTCGCGTCATGGCGTGGCTCCGGGTGGCGGGTCTGTCGTCCGCGGGCTAGGTGAAGCAAATGGCCACCCCCGCAGCCAGTATGCCGGAGGCCGAGGTCCTCGGCAAGCGGCCGAGCGACGAGGCGACAAACATCAACGCCGGCGTGCCTCGTAGGATATCCCTTTGGCCAACGTGTCCGATGAACACCACATTCTTCCATGACAACCGCTCCTGTCAACGTTGCGTCCGGTCGGTTCGGCCCATACGGCGGGCAGTTCGTGCCCGAGACGCTCATGGCGGCGCTTGCCGAGTTGTCCGCCGCCTACGAATCCGCAAAGTCCGACGCTGCGTTTCAGATCCAGTTCAACGGCCTCCTGCGCGACTACGTTGGCCGGCCGTCGGCGCTGTACTTCGCCGAGCGGCTGACGCGGGCGGCTGGCGGGGCGCGTATCTACCTCAAGCGCGAGGACATGAACCACACGGGAGCGCACAAGATCAACAACGCCCTCGGCCAGGCACTGCTCGCCAAGCGGATGGGTAAGTCGCGCGTCATCGCCGAGACCGGGGCCGGGCAGCACGGCGTTGCCTGCGCCACGGCGTGCGCGCTGTTGGAACTGCCGTGCGAAGTGTACATGGGGTCCGAGGACGTGCGCCGGCAGCGGCTCAACGTCTTTCGCATGAGGGCGATGGGCACCGTGGTACGGCCAGTCGAGACCGGTAGTCGCACCTTGCGCGACGCGATCAACGAGGCTCTGCGCGATTGGATGGCGACGGTCGGCACGACGCACTACATCCTTGGCTCGGTCGTCGGCCCGCACCCGTTTCCGACGATGGTGCGAGACTTCCAATCGGTCATTGGCCGCGAGGCCCGCGAGCAGTGTCTGGCGCAACACGGCCGGCTGCCCGATGTCGTCGTTGCCTGTGTCGGCGGCGGCTCCAATGCGGCAGGCATGTTCGCACCGTTCATCGATGATGCCAGCGTCGAAATCGTCGGAGTCGAAGCCGGCGGCCGCGGGCCGGCAGCCGGCGGACACGCCGCGACATTGAGCCACGGGTCGCCGGGTGTGTTGCACGGTACGTACAGCTACGTCTTGCAGGACGACGACGGTCAGACGAGCGACGTACATTCCGTGTCGGCTGGGTTGGACTACCCCGGCGTCGGCCCGGAACACAGCCACTGGAAGGACACCGGGCGGGTGCGCTACACGAGCGTGAACGACGCCGAAGCCTTAGCGGGCTTCGGCACCTGTGCCCGGCTCGAAGGCATCCTGCCGGCCCTGGAAACCGCGCACGCCGTCGTTGAGGCGATGCGCGAGGCCGCGCGGCGCAAGCACGACGAGATCGTCGTCGTTTGCTTCAGTGGCCGCGGCGACAAGGACTGCGAAGAAGTGGCACGACTGGAAGGCCAATGAACCCCATCGACACCTACTTCGGCAGCCGGCGGTCGGTCATCCGCAAGGCGTTCATCCCGTTCGTTACCGGTGGCGACCCGGACGTTGCCACGACCGAGCGCGTCGTCGTGGCGCTGGCTCAGGCCGGGGCAAGCCTCATCGAAATCGGCTTCCCGTTCAGCGACCCGGTCGCCGACGGGCCGGTCATCCAGGCGTCGTACACGCGGGCGCTCGACAACGGCGTGAAACTCGCCGACTTGTTCGCAGCGGTGAAACGGGCTTCCGGCGACCCGGCCCTGAAGCGGGTGCCGCTCGTTGGCATGGCATCGTACAGCCTGATCTGGCGGCGCGGCCCGGCGCGGTTCATCGACGAAGCGCAGGCCGCCGGCTTCAGCGGCATCATCGCGCCGGACCTGCCGCTGGAGGAAGCGGCCGAGTTCGCGGCACTGGCGTCCGCGCGCGACTTCAAGTCGATCCTGTTGGTGACGCCGACGACACCGCGCGAACGGGCGGCGCGGATCGCCGAACTCTCGACCGGCTTCCTGTACGTCGTCAGCGTGACCGGAATCACCGGCGAGCGCGACGCGCTGCCGGCGGAGTTGCTCGACCAGTTGCGCTGGCTTCGCTCGCAGACGAGTCTGCCGTTGTGCGTCGGGTTCGGCGTCAGCAAGCCGGCCCACGTCGCCATGTTGCGAGACGCGGCCGACGGCGTCATCGTTGGCAGCGCGATCGTGCGGAAGCTGGCGGAGCGGCCAGCCGACGAGGCGATTCCCGAAGTGCAGGGGATGGTGCGCGAACTAGTCGCGGCGCTGGGCGCTTAGTGCTCGATCCACATCCATTCGGGTGGAGTTGCCTCGTACTTCGTGTACACGTCGTCGCGGTCGATCGGGTCGTGGCCGACGCCGCCGGTGGCGAACTCGCGCTCCAGCAGGTCGGCGACCTCGGCCTCGACGAGGTACTGCCGCGTCAGCGTGCCGGCGTCGGACTCGAACGCCGTCGTCTCGGCGTAGACCTTCTCGAAGTCGGTCTCGTGGTTGCGTAACATGTGCGTCCAGAACGTGGAGAGGCGCGACTTGAAGGTGGCCTCGGATTCGCCGGGGTTGGAACGGACGGTGACGGACAGGTAGTCGCTCATGCGGCCATT
>CAZNSL010000834.1:0-3097 GCA_964574975.1 uncultured Alcaligenaceae bacterium
GCGGCGGCAGGGTGCGAGTCGCCGTCGATGTCGGCGAAGGCGTGGCCGTCTGCGCGGGTGTGTGCGTGGCCGTGGGCGTCGCTGTCGCCGAGGCGGTGACGGTTGCGCTGGACGTCGGCGTGGACGTCGGCGTTGCGGTGACGGTCGGCGTCGCGCTGGGCGTCGGTGACCAGGCGGCCGCGATCTGAGTCGCAGCCTCAGCCGTTTGAGTCGCTTGTTCCGCAGCGGACGGGCCGCAGGCGGTCAGGGCGAACGCGAGCGCGATCGCCGACGCGTGGAGCATTCGTTTCATGGAGACCTCGAAACGGGTCCGAAGCGAGGTGAAATGTATCCCCGTGGAACCCCCGTCTGATTGTCCCCGACCGGTGTTCCGGCGTCAATGTGCTGGTGGCCATCGCGCCTTGTCGTCGGTCGGCAAGACTTGGCTGCATCCATGGACCGACGCAACCACACGCGGCTTCTTGCCGCTCTTCGTGCAAGTCGGTTAAGCCGGTCGCCTTAATCGAGGCAGTGTGTGGCGGCGCGCACGCCACTGAGCCAGGCGCCGTGGACGTTTGTGGGGCAGTGGCGGTATGTGTGCTCACCGGCGAAGAAAACGCGCCCGTGATGCGGGGCTGATGCGCGGTCACGGTCAACGGGCTGCGCGCCTGGGGATAGATGCGCGTAGCTGCCGCGGGCGAACGGGTCCTGCAGCCAGCGCGTGCGACGGACGGCGACCGGCTCGGGCAGGTCCGCGCCGAACATCCTGCGCAGTGTCTTGAGCGCTGAGCCCACGATCACGTCGTCGCTCCAGACCTCGGCCCGCCGAGCGAAATCACCGGCCAGTTCGGCGATCAACACCGGGGCTTCGCTGTGTCGGGCGAGGTTGACCCACTGGCACCAGCGCTCTGACTCGGTCGCGAGGTAGCCGAACCAATCGACGTCGAGCGGCCACTGCACGCGCGGAAACACAAGCACGAGCTTGTCGAGGACGCCGGCCGAGAGGCGGGCGAGGGCTGCTGTCTGCGTCTCGGGCAGCTCGGGTGTAAAGGCGATGCGGCCGTCCTGCAGGACGCCAAGCGGCAAGGCCACGATGCAACGCGGCGCGGTCAGCTGGTCGCCGTCGGCAAGGGTGACGGTCACCGCCTCGGCGTGCGCGGCGATGGTTGTGACGGTCTGCCCGAGCCGGATCTCGACGCCGCCGGCCATCTGAGCGACAAGCGGCGCATAACCCGTCCCGACCGGGAGCATGTCATGGTGGCCGAACAACGTCGCGGTGGGATCATCGTCGAAGGCCGTGGCCGACAGCGTTGCCAGGTCGTCGGCGTACTCGTGGACGATCTCGGACAGGAGCTTGTAATCCACGGCCGCACGCCAGGCCTCGGGCACCGTTACGCGCAACAGGGCGTCACGCAGCGACCGATCGTGGACGCCGGTCGCGCGCCAGCCGGCGGCCTGCGCATCGAGTTGTTGCTGAACGTCGGCGAAGGCGTGCTCCAGCGCCGCGCGCTCGGCCGGATCCCACTCGCGTCCGTCGGCTGCGTAGAGGCGGTAGGGGGCCCCGAGGTCGGGCGTGTCGCTCCGCACGAGGCGCAGCCGCGCCGCCTCGGCCATCGGGCGCAAGGGATTGCGATCGTAGCCGTGGATCCAGGCGGCTCCCAGGTCGACGGGCACGCCCCCGACGGTGTCGGTCCAGATTCGGCCGCCGACCCGGTCGCGTGCTTCGAGCACAAGCGACGTCCGACCGCAGGCACGCAGGGTCTGTGCGGCGCCGAGCCCGGCCGCCCCGGCGCCCACGATCAGGACGTCAGGCGTCATGGACGGGCGAAGACGGCCGTGAAGTAACCGGTGTTGCTGCCGGGGTCGAGCACATAGCTGATCCCGACGAGCGAATGGTTCGGGTTCATGATCGCGGCATGATGGATGGGGCTGTTCCACCACCAATCGAACGCGGTGTCGGGCGTGGCGTCGCTCCAGCCGTAGACGTTCTCGACTGCGGCGTTCCAGTTGGCGAAGCCCTGGGCCTGCACCCGGCTCTTGGGCGAGCTGCCGTCAGTGCCGGAATGGCCGATGTAGCTGGCACAGGCCATGTCGACGCTGTGCTGGGCGGCCGCCGCGATCAAGGCGCCCGAGAGGGTCAGCGGCCCAAGCCCGGCCTGGGCGCGGGCCGCGTTGAACTTCTGCAACACGGCATCCTCGAACGCGGCGTTGCCGCTTGTCCCACAGGCGCCGATCGGTTGTGCGGCCGGGGCCGACGCCGGCGGCGCGCCGACCGAGATCTCGTTGCCGCTGAAGTTGATACTGATATCGGCGTATAGCGTGCCGTTCTGGCCCGGGCTGACGCCGATGCGATTCCCGGTGCCGTCTTGTAATTGCCATTGGCCGACATAGCGGCCGCCGCGCTTCGGGGCGGTCAGGTCGACCGAGAGATCCGCGACCTGGTTGGGCGCGACGACGGCGTTGATCGGCGTGATCGGCGCCGAGTTCATCTGCTCGCCCGCGACGAAGATCAGCGAGTAGCCCTTCCACGTGCACGTGCCCTCATTGCGCACGCGCCAGGTCTTCGTGAACGACTCGCCCTGCTTGAGCGCAGTGCCATCGGGGATCGTGACATCCTCGAAGAAGGCCAACACATTGCTACAGCCGGCATCGCCCGCTGTCGGACCGCCTCCCGTGGACGCGCCCGTGTTCGAGGTCTCCGGGGTTGGGGTCGGCGTCGGCACGGCCTCGGTCGGGGTGGGCGTGGGCTCAGTCGGCGTCGGCGACGGTTCGGTGGGCGTCGCCGCGTCGGTCGGCGCCTCCGTGGGCGTTGCCCCGGCGTCAACCGAAGCC
Organism: uncultured Alcaligenaceae bacterium; assembly: GCA_964574975.1. Classification (GTDB taxonomy): domain Bacteria; phylum Planctomycetota; class Planctomycetia; order Gemmatales; family Gemmataceae; genus JAXMAS01. Next base: position 2,812 of record CAZNSL010000834.1, read on the forward strand.
GGTGTGGCCGTGTGACTGGCGACGACCGCCGTCGGCGGCGGCGCACTCGTGGCCGTCGGTGCGGTCACCGTCGGCGTGGATGTACAGGCCACGCCGATCCATGCACAGGCCAGGAGCCCCAAACCCTGCAGCCGCCGCGATGCCACCATAGATCCCTCTGTATGTCGCTTCCGAAATGTGACTGGATTTGACCGAATTATGCTGCGAATCCGCCCAAAATCCAGCCCGAGTTTCGCCGCTCCCGCGACAAACAGGCCCAAAACAGGCTGTTCGGGCTGGCCTGACG
>CAZNSL010000835.1:0-3094 GCA_964574975.1 uncultured Alcaligenaceae bacterium
GGACCAGCTGGCGGGCGCCAAGCCGTTGGTCACGGCGGCGTACCGGGTGTCGCGGGCCGAGGATCTCGGCCGCGGTATCGCGCGCGCGATCCGCACCGCGGTGTCCGGGCGTCCCGGTGGGGTCTACCTCGACATCCCCGCCGCGGTCCTCGGCGAGGTTCTCGATGCGACACATGCCGCCCCGACGGTGTGGCGGCTTGTCGATCCGGCCCCGCCACAACCGGCCGACCCGCACGCGGTCGACCGCGCGATCGACCTGCTGGCCGGCGCGGAACGTCCGTTGATCGTGCTGGGTAAGGGCGCCGCCTACGCGCGGGCCGACGATCAGATCCGCGAGTTCGTCGAGACCACCGGCGTGCCGTATCTGCCCATGTCGATGGCCAAGGGGCTGCTTCCCGACGATCACGCGAAGTCGGCAGCCGCGGCGCGGTCCCTGGCCCTGCGCCGGGCCGATGTCGTGATGCTCGTCGGTGCGCGCCTGAATTGGCTTCTTGGGCATGGTGACTCGCCGACATGGAGCTCGGATGTCAAGTTCATCCAAGTCGACATCGCGGCCGCCGAAATGGACAGCAACCAGCCCGTTGCCGCACCGCTGGTCGGCGACGTCGGGTCGGTGATGGCGGCCCTGCTCGAACGGAACAAACCGGGCCGGATCAGCGTCCCGGCGAAGTGGCGCGAGGAACTCTCGGCCCGATCGGCGCAGAACGTCGCCAAGATGGCCGACCGCCTCACGGCGGCGCAGACCGCGCACCCGATGAGGTTCCTCGGCGCGTTGGAGGCGATCCATGAGGTCGTCTGGGAGAACCCCCGTATCTACCTCGTCAACGAGGGAGCCAACGCACTTGATCTGGCGCGCAACACGATTGGAATGCAGGTGCCCCGTCATCGCTTGGACAGCGGCACCTGGGGTGTCATGGGTATCGGGATGGGCTACGCGATCGCCGCAGCCGTGGAGACCGGCGAACCGGTGATCGCGATCGAAGGCGACAGCGCGTTCGGGTTCAGCGGAATGGAACTGGAGACCATCTGCCGGTACAACCTGCCTATCGTCACCATCGTCCTCAACAACAGCGGCGTCTATCGCGGCGACGATGTCTCCGGCTCCGCCGACCCGGCGCCGACCGCCCTGCAAGCCCGGCACGACGTGATGATCCAGGCATTCGGCGGCAAGGGATATCGGGCGACCACACCCGTGGAGGTGGGTGCCTACCTGCGCGAGGCGCTGTCGGCGGGCCGCCCCGCCCTCATCGACTGCCTCATCGACCCGTCGGACGGCACCGAGAGCGGCAACATCGCACACCTCAACCCGAGGGGCATCACGGTGCAGGAGGCCGGCAATGGCAAGTAATTCCGCGACGACGTCGCCGCCGTGGCTCGGTCACATCCTCGACGATGCCGCCGAAGCCGCCCCTAATTCGACGGCGTTGATCGTAGGCGCCGAGCGTCGACGGATCGGCTACGCCGAGTTGGCCGAACTCGTGATCGCCCAGTGCCGGGCACTGCAACGGTCGGCACTGCAGCCCGGTGATGTCGTGGCACTGCAGTCGTCGAACAACCTCGAGTTCGTGGTGGGACTGCTCGCCGCGGCGCGGGCCGGTCTCGTCGTCGTTCCGTTCGACCCGGCCCTGCCGGAGGCCGAAAGGCGTGCTCGTGCCGAAATGGCTTGTGTGCGAGTCACACTCGTCGACGGCCACCAGCAAACCCTGGGCGGGGATCCCAGCTGGCTGCTCCAATCCGACGGGAGTGTTGATGCTGCGGATGCGCCCCGTGCCCCCGGCGAATCGATACCCGGACTCATGGGTCGTGATGCGCTGATCATGTTCACCTCCGGCACCACCGGAACACCGAAGATGGTGCCCTGGACGCACGACAACATCAGGTCGTCGGTCACCGGAATCGTGGCGGCTTATCGACTCGGGCCCGCCGACGCGACCGTCGCGGTGATGCCGTTGTTCCACGGGCATGGCCTCGTCGCGGGCCTGCTCGCCCCCCTGGCCAGCGGTGGCCGGATCCTTCTTCCGGCGCGGGGGCGGTTCTCCGCGGGCACGTTCTGGGACGACATCGACGCCGTCGAGGCCACCTGGTACACCGCCGCGCCCACCATCCACCAGATAGTGCTCGACCGGGCGGATGCCGAGCTGACTCCCGCCTCGCGCGACCGGCTGCGCTTCGTCCGAAGCTGCAGTGCCCCCCTGTCGACCGCCACGGCCCAGCGGATGGAGGAGACATTGGGCGCACCTCTGCTTGCGGCCTACGGGATGACGGAGGCAACTCACCAGGCCAGCTCCGTACTGCCATTCCACGACGAGACCACCCGGCTGAACACCGTCGGTACGCCGACGGGTGTGGCGGCGCGCATCGTGGACGCCGACGGCAACCGCGTTCCGGCCGGAACGACCGGCGAGATCTGGCTGTCGGGACCGAGCATCGTGCGCGGCTACCTGAACAACCCCACCGCCACCGTCGGCACATTCGTCGACGGCTGGCTGCGCACCGGCGACCTCGGTGTCGTGGACCACGACGGAACCCTGAGCGTGCAGGGACGCATCAAGGAACAGATCAATCGTGGCGGCGAGAAGATCTCACCGGAGCACGTCGAGCGCATCCTCGCATCCCATCCGGACGTGGCCCAGGCGGTGGTTTTCGGCGTTCCCGACGACCTCTACGGCGAGCGGATCGCCGCCGTCGTCGTGACATACGGTCACACCGAACCCGACCTGGCCGCCTACAGCCGCGGACGGCTGGCCCGTTTCGAGATCCCCGAACGCATCACGTTCGCCGATGAACTGCCCCTCACCGCCAAGGGATCGGTCGATCGATCCAAGGTCGCGCGCCGGTACGCGCGCTGACGGCACCCGCTAGCGGGCGGCGTCGGTACCGCAGAGTGCGATCAGCACGCAGTGACCGCGGGTGGGAGCGCTGCTGGGGTAGTCCCGCCGAAACCAGGCGGCGAGCCGGTGCAGGCGGGTGGACCCCGTCGCAGCGCGGCGGTTCATCGCGGGCTCCTCGGCAACAGGGCGCCCCACTCGTAACGCTCCGCCGTGCAGCGCCGCAGCGCCACGATCACCCCTTCGGCGCGTTCCCGCACCCGCGC
>CAZNSL010000836.1:0-3093 GCA_964574975.1 uncultured Alcaligenaceae bacterium
CGAACCCCCCCTTTTCTCTGTGTCCTCTACCGGGGGGCTCCCCCCCCCCGCTCGGTGGCGCTATTCCTTCTTCTTCGCTCCGCGGTTGAACTCGACCGGGTCGAACGGGTCGGCCGGCTCCGTTGACTCGGCCGGCTTCGGCTCGTCCTTGCCGAACGCCGAGTTGCCGGCCGGCGTTTGCGCGACCGGAGCCGGCAGCGCGGCCGGTGTGCCGGCGACTAGCGCGACCCAGTCCTCCAGCACCTTGAACGCCGGTACGCCGCGGTCGCGGATCGCCGGCACCGCCGCCCCGCCGTGGGCCGCCAACGCCTTCACCAACAGCGGACTCGCCGCCGGTTTTGCCCGGTCGAGGGCGGCGCACACCGCGCCGAGGTTGACCTGCGTGGCTCGCCGCTTGTCGGGGCTTTCGGCGAAGGCGCGTTCGAGGCGGAACTTCGCCCCGACTTTCGGCCCCGTGTGGCAGCCGGCGCAGGCGTTCATCAGGACCGGCTGCACCCGCAGTGCGAAGTGTTCGTGGGCTTCCGGCGAACAGTCGGCGGGCACATCGGTTGCGATGGCATTGGTCGTCGTCGAAGCCGGCGGGTCGTATCGTCCCGTCGTGCCCGCAAGCTTGCCGAAGCTCTTGGCCAGGGCCTGGCTCTCGCGGTGCTGCGGCCGCAACTGTGCGGCGGCCTTGGCCTCGGCCGCGGCTTGTCGTCGCAGACCGTTGGCGAAGCACCACTTGGCCAGCGTCAGCCGATGCGCCCCGTCGCGGGCGTCGCCGCGGCCGAGCAGCACCTTGTACGCGGCGTCGAGGTCGGCGCAAACGGTCAGCACGTCGCGGGCTGGCACGAGCGTCTCGCCGCCGGCGCGGCCAACGCGGTAGGCATCGCCGGCCCGCGTCACGTCGCCTTCGAGGACGCGGTGATTGGTCAACAGTAGCACCTTGCCGGCCGTCGGAGCTTGCGCCAAAGTCGCCACGGCGAACACGAGCGCGGCCGACAGCGCGATCGCAGACTTGTTCATAACCGACGGACGATACAGTCGCCGCGGGTCGATTCAAGGGCGGATGGCACCTTGCAAGATAGGCATTTCGATGAGTCTTGAGAATCTGACCCCTTTACGTCGGCCACCCACCTCCGTTAAGATCGTTACAGGTTATCGAAATCGCCCAATTGAGTTCGATGTTCGTGCCCAGGATCGCCCATCCCGCACGGCCGCGGCTTCGCGAAAGAAGGTGCCGCCGTGCGTTTCTGTGCGCCCGTTCTACTCCTTGCCGCGTCGTTGAGCGCGGCCGGTGAGCGCTACGCCCTGGTCGTCGCCGTGCGGCAGTACGACGCGACCGAACTCAAGCCACTCAAGTACACCGAGAACGACGCCAAGGCCCTCGCCGATACCTTCAAGTCGGCCGGCTACCGCCGCGTCGTCGTGCTGACGCAGTCGCTCGGCGCGAAGGAGGCCCGCTACCTGCCGACGGCTGCCAACGTCCGCCGCGAGTTGGCCGGGCTACTGGAGGACCGCGCGGAGGACGACGGCGTCGTGGTCGCGTTCGCCGGCCACGGCGTCCAATTCGCCGGCGAGGACGAGAGCTACTTCTGCCCGATGGACACCAAGCTCAATGACCGCGCTTCGCTCGTCGCGCTGGGTGAGGTGTACGCGGAGTTGAAGGCGTGCCCGGCCGGGTTCAAGTTGCTGATGGCCGACGTTTGCCGCAGCGACCCGCGACCGGACTTCGGCCGGTCGATCGCGGTGGCGAAACTGGCGTCGGTGAGCCGGCCGCAGGTGCAGAAGCCGCCGGAGGGCGTGGCCGCGTTCTTCAGTTGCACCGCCGGCGAGGAAGCGTACGAAAGCCCGAAACTTGAGCGCGGCGTATTCTTCCACTACGTCGTCGAGGGCCTGCGCGGCAAGGCGGCCAATGGCGGCGAGGTGACGCTGTATGGTTTGGCCGAGTACGTAACGCGCCGCGTGTCCGACCGGGTCCGCGACGAGTTCGGCGCGGACGTGCGGCAGCGGCCGGAGATGATCGGCCAGACGAGCGGCGCGCCGGTGCTGATCGGCCGCGTGGCGGTCGTCGAAGCGAAGTCGGAGCCGAAGGAGGCGCCGAAGGAGGAGCCGAAGAAGCCGGCGGCGGAGGAATCGCCGAAGAAGCCACACCGGCACTTCGACAAACTGCGGCGCATCTTCGGCAAGAAGCAGGATTGAAGGCGACGTGCGGACGTTCAAGCTCGTCACGAAGTGGCTCTGTGGTGTGCTGTTCGTCGCGGCCGGCGTCAACCACTTCGTCCGGCCCGACTTCTACGTGCGGATCGTGCCGCCGTACCTGCCGTGGCCCCGCGAACTCGTCCTCGTCAGCGGCGTCGCCGAGGTGCTGCTCGGCGTGCTGCTGCTCATCCCGCGGACGACCGTCCTCGCGGCGTGGGGCCTGATCGCTCTGTTAATCGCGGTGTTCCCGGCGAACCTGCACATGGCGCTGCACACGGGGCAGTACCCGGAGGTGCCGGCGCGGGCGCTGTGGCTGCGACTCCCGCTGCAAGGGGTGCTGATCGCGTGGGCGTGGTGGTACACGCGACGTTGACGTGTGTTCCACCAGCCCGGAGCGCCAGCGACGGGTTCTTCGTCCCGTCGCTGGCGCTCCGGGCTGGCCGCGAACCTCTATCCCGACCCCACCGCCGCCCGCAGGTCGCAGTGGACGCGGCGACGTACCACGTACTCGTCGTCGTCGAGCCAGCGGCGCACGCGCGGGCCGAGCGCGAAGTCGTCGTTGACCACCGCCCGCACCGCGGCCTCGATCAGCCGCAATTGCGCCAGCGAATAGTGCGTCGCTGTGAACGCCGCATCGGAGACGCCCTGCAACCGCTGGAACACCTCGTCCACCCGACCCATCGCCAACCGCGGCGGCGCGTGGCCCAGCGCCGCGACGTACGCCACTGACAGGTTCGTCTGGTCGCGCGGCTGCAACAACTCCGGCGCGAACAACACCCGCCGGGCCTCGTCGAGCGCCTCGCCGGCCGGGCCGTCGCGGCCGACGTAGTACCAGCCGCCGACGAGCGCCAACTGCCGCCGCAGCGCCCCCGCCCACTGTGGCCGCGGCCGGCGGCGCGCCGCGGCCAAATC
>CAZNSL010000837.1:0-3080 GCA_964574975.1 uncultured Alcaligenaceae bacterium
TCCCCGGCTCTGCCTGGGAACGCCCTGTCTGGGCGGCTCCGCCGCCCGCGCGAGGCAGAGCCTCGCCAGCAGCCCGTTCCCAGGCAGAGCCTGGGAACGAGAGGGTAAAGGGTGAGTGCAACCGGCCAGCAGCGTGTGTTCCTCCTCGGTCCCCGCGGTAGCGGCAAGACGACCGTCGGCCGACTGCTGGCCGCACAACTCGGCTGGTCGTTCATCGACGCCGACGAATTGCTCGAAACCCGCGTGGGCCGCTCCGTCGCGGCCATCTTCGCCACGGAGGGCGAAGCCGGTTTCCGCGACCGCGAGGCGACGCTACTGGCGGAACTGGCCACGCAATCCGATTGCGTCATTGCCACCGGCGGCGGCATCGTCCTGCGGCCGGCGAATAGGCAACTCCTGCGCGACGCCGGCCGCTGCGTCTGGCTCACTGCGGACGCCGCGACGTTGTGGACGCGCATCCTGGCCGACCCGGCCACCGCGGCCCGCCGACCCGCGCTGACCGCACTGCCCGGCCCCGACGAAGTTGCTCGACTCCTGGCTAAGCGAGAGCCGTTCTACCGGGAGGTCGCCCATCAGGTCGTGGATGCGTCGCAGTCCCCCGACGCGGTCGTTTCCGCTATCCTGTCGGCATGGCGATCGCGATGAACCTGCCGGTCATCCTCTGGACGTGCTGGGCGTTCATCGCGGGGACGGCCGTCGGCAGTCTGCTCAACGTCTGCGTGGCCCGGCTGCCGCTGGAAAAGAGCATTCTCTGGCCCGGCTCGCGCTGTAGCTCCTGCCTGCAACCGATCCGCTGGTACGACAACGTCCCGCTGCTCAGCTACTGGCTGTTGCGCGGTCGCTGCCGCACCTGCAGGGCCAGCTTCTCGGTGCGGTACTTCGTGCTGGAACTGTTCACCGGGCTGGCATTCGCGGGCTTGTTCCTCGTCGAGATCGTCTGGAACGTCCACGACATTTCGTTCGTCCGGCGCGCGCACTTCGATATCGTTGCCGGGCGGGTGCCGTGGCAGTGTTGGTGCTTCTGGCTGTACCACTGCCTGTTGATAAGCTTCCTGATCGCCTGCGCCGGCTGCGATCTCGATCGCCGCGAAATCCCGCTGTCGCTGACGTTCACCGGCCTCATCGTCGGGCTGATCGGGTCGTTCCTGTTTCCCTGGCCGTGGCCGATGTCGGTCGCGGAGCCGGGCGTGGTGCCGCAACCGAACCCGGCGAACCTGCCGTGGTGGCTGCTCGATCCGAAGGACGCGGTGCGGCCGGCCCTGTACCCGTGGCCGGTGTGGGGACCGCTGCCCGACTGGATGCCGCTCGGCTCGCACCTGTCGGGGCTGGCGGCCGGGCTGGCGGGGATGCTGGTCGGCACATTCATGCTTCGGGGCGTGCGGACGCTGTTCAGCAAGGGTCTCGGCCGCGAAGCGCTCGGTCTCGGCGACGCCGATTTGATGATGATGGCCGGCAGCTTCCTCGGCTGGCAGCCAATTGTGGTCGCGTTCTTCGTCGGAGCGATGGTCACTCTCGTCTTCGCGATCGTGCAGATGATCGTGACCCGCGACAACGCCCTGCCGTTCGGGCCGGGTTTGGCGGTCGGCTGCGTTCTCACGATGTTGTGCTGGCGCTGGATCGCCCCGGCGGTGCAGCCGATCATGTTCAACGCGACGTTTCTACTGATGGCCGTTTTGGCAGCCGGGGCGTGCATGTTGATCTTCGGGGCGCTGTTCCGCGGCCTGCGCGGGCCGCAGGCGGAATCGGTATGATCGCCATCGTCGACTACGGCCGGGCCAACCTCCGCAGCGTCCAGAAAGCGTTCGAGCGCGTCGGCCACGCGGCCGAAATCACCGGCGACCCGAACCGCGTCGCCGAGGCGTCGCACGTCGTCTTCCCCGGCGTCGGGGCGTTCGACGGCGCGATTCGGCAAGTGCGGGCGACCGGTCTCGGCGACGCGATCCTAACTCATCAGCGCGCGGACAAGCCGCTCCTCGGCATCTGCCTCGGCCTGCAAATGCTCTTCGAGCGCAGCCACGAGGGCGGGCTGTTCGACGGCCTCGGCTGGTTCGCCGGCGACGTGGTGCGCTTCGCCGACGCGCCGGGGCTGAAGGTACCGCACATGGGCTGGAATACCCTGCGGCTCGTGCGGCCGGACTGCCCACTGTTCCAAGGCGTCGCCGATGGTGCCGCGGCGTACTTCGTCCACTCGTACCACGCCGTCCCGGCCGAACCGGGCATCATCGCCGCGACGGCCGACTATCCGACGCCGTTCGCCGCGGCGGTCTGGCAAGGCCGGGCAGTGGCGACGCAGTTCCACCCGGAGAAGAGCCAGGCGGTCGGCCAGGTCATGCTTCGGAACTTCGCCGCGATGTAACGCTGCCGATCTGGCAGATTCGTCTTTCGTTGCACGAAAAAAGGGACACCTCCCGTGCAACGCATTTTCGTTGCATGCAACGAATGCAACGAATCCGGGCCCCCGGCCCCTCTCCCTCAAAGCCGGGCGAGGGAAGAAAGAATTCTCCCCTTGATCCGGCCGTCCCACCCTTGCAAACCGCTCTCGCACGGCTGAGAATGTCCGGGTCCGACGACGGGAGTGCGGCGTGCAAATCTACCCAGCCATCGACCTCCGCGGCGGCAAGTGCGTCCGCCTCCGCCAAGGCGATTATGCCCAGGAGACCGTCTTCGGCGACGACCCCACGGCCATGGCCCGGCGCTGGGTCGACGCCGGCGCGACTCGGTTGCACCTCGTCGATCTCGACGGGGCCAAGGCCGGCCGCCCGGTCAACGGTGAAGCCGTCCGTGCCGTCGTCGAAAGCTGCGGCGTACCCTGCCAACTCGGCGGCGGACTGCGCAGCAAATCCGACATCGGCGAAGTCCTCGGTTGGGGCATCGACCGCGTCATCCTGAGTACGCGGGCGCTCTTCGACTCGCTCTGGTTTCACAGCGTCTGCGACCAGTTTCCCGGCAAAATCGTCCTCGGCATCGACGCCAAACACGGCAAGGTCGCGGCCAACGGCTGGCTGGAACTCTCCGAGCGGCACCCCGTCGAATTCGCCCGCGACGTGGCGGCCCTGCCGATCGCCGGCATCGTCTACACC
>CAZNSL010000838.1:0-278 GCA_964574975.1 uncultured Alcaligenaceae bacterium
CGGCGCCTACGCGGGCGGCGGCGTCGCGTCGGCGACACGCGCGGTGCGCACGCGGTCGCGGGCGGTGCTGTCGACGTGTCCGAGGGCGTGGATCGCGGCGTCGACCACCGCGCCGAGCACCGGATCGGCCGGGCGTTCGAGGCGGTAGTGCATCCAGCTGCCGTGACGGCGGGCCCCCACCAGACCGGCCTTGCGCAGGTAGGCGAGGTGCCGCGAGGTCGTCGGCTGCGACAGGCCGAGGCCGCCGTGGATGTGGCACACGCAGAGCTCGCCGCCGG
>CAZNSL010000838.1:288-3067 GCA_964574975.1 uncultured Alcaligenaceae bacterium
ATCGCGAGGATCCGCAGGCGCGTCGGATCGGCCAGCGCCTGGTAGAGCGCGGCGAGCGGCGCGGCGTGCTTCACGCGAGCCGGGGCGGGCGTGACACAACAGGTCGACATATTTGCCTTGACGAATATAGCACGGCTTCGTATATTCGCGTCAGCGAATATCTCGCGACCAGCGGCTGGCCTGCATAGCCGGCCGGATTTATCGAGGTGACCGATGGCGACTCCGGTGGACATCAAGACGACGGTGAAAGAGAAGTACGGCGCGGCGGCGACCCGGGCGGCCAGTGGGGCACTGGCGATCGGCTGCTGCGGCAGCCCCTCGGGCTGCGGTCCCGATCCGATCACGTCGAACCTCTACGAGTTGTCGGAGCAGGCCGGCCTGCCGGCCGAGGCCATCGCCGCGTCGCTCGGCTGCGGCAACCCGACCGCGCTCGCCGAACTGAAGGCGGGCGAGACGGTGCTCGACCTCGGCTCAGGCGGCGGCATCGACGTGCTGCTCTCGGCGCGCCGCGTCGGCCCCACGGGGAAGGCCTACGGCCTCGACATGACCGACGAGATGCTGGCGCTCGCCAACGAGAACAAGCAGAAGGCCGGCGCCGAGAACGTCGAGTTCCTGAAGGGCGAGATCGAGCACATCCCGCTGCCCGATGACGCGGTCGACGTCATCATCTCCAACTGCGTCGTCAACCTCTCGGGCGACAAGCCGCGCGTGATCCGCGAGGCGTTCCGCGTGCTGAAGCCGGGCGGCCGCTTCGCCGTGTCGGACGTGGTGGTGAAGGGCGACGTGCCGGCCGACATCCGGAAGAACATGGAGCTGTGGATCGGCTGCGTCGCCGGCGCCCTCGAGGAGTCCGAGTTCCGGCAGTTGCTCGTCGGCGCCGGTTTCACCGACGTCGACATCGAGCCGACGCGCGTCTACAAGGCGGAGGACGCGAAGCAGTTCCTGGCCGAGGCGGGGCTCGACCGGCCGGGTCTCGCCGAGTCGATCGATGGCCGCTTCATGAGCGCGTTCGTGCGCGCCACCAAGCCTGGCGGCGAGACCCAGGCGTGCGGCTGCGCCCCCGGCTGCTGCTCCTAGGTCGCCACCGCCGGGCGGCTCGGCCCGGCAGCGCTCCGTGATTCGAACGACCGAACGGGCCAGGCGCGATGCCTGGCCCGTCCGCTTGTACGCAGGCTGGCGAGCCCGACCGTGGTGACGGGTATCAAGTCGTCGCCGAAACCGCCGATATTGAGGTTGAATTAACACAGAATTAACGTTACTGTCTCAATCTCGTCGCATTTCAGTAGGTCAACGATGCGGGCCTCGCTCTGCGCCGTCCTCGTTCTGTCAGTTCTGGCCGTGACCGGCGCCGGAGCGTTCGAGGTTCGGACCGACTGGGCCGACCCCGCGGCGTACGGCCCCATCAGTGCCACGGACCCGACGCTGCGCGACGCGCTGAAGCGCATCGCCCGGGGCAGCCGTTCCTGGCGAATCGCTCTCGAACGCCTGGCCGCCGACCGGCGCCAGGTCATGGTGCTCACGCCCGACGACGTGGTGGTTCAGACCGTCGACGACCGCGTCGCGCCGTTCGAGCCAACCACCATTGCCGAGGTGTCGCCCGTGGCCGATTCGGGCGGAAACGTGTCGGTCGTCATGGTGGTCGTGAACGTGGCCGCCATCCGGGCCGTCCACGAGCCGCACGGGTCGCTCCCCGGCGAGATCGACGCCGACATCGAGCGGATCCTGGCGCACGAGGTGTACGGGCATGCCGTGCCCTACCTCGAGGCCGGCCATCTGTCGGGGCGATGCGCCGACCCGGGGCCAGGCGACGACGTGACATCGGCCTGCGCCATTCGTCGCGAGAACATCATTCGCTCCGAACTGCGCCTGGGGCGCCGCACCGACGCCGCCCTGGGCAGCCTCGCTTTGTCCCGCCTCCTGCCACGCTGAGCCAGCCCGGCCGACCGGGCGATCGGTTCGGAGTTAACACTTCCGTAACAGGTGCGTCGCACCGGTTTCACGGCTCCTCGATAGCCTTCGGGCGTACTCGCAAACGCCCGACCCATTCGAGGAGCGTATGAACGTCCGAACCGCCAGAATTGTCCTGCTCGTCGCAGCCCTGCTGGGAGCCGCATCCGCCGCCCCGGCGCAGGCCGGCCAGGCCGCCGCTGCACAGCGCAAGATCCGCGTCACCGGCATCGTCCGCGACGAGGCCAACGCCATCACGCTGCCCGGCATCGCGGTGGAAATCGTCGGCGGCGAGACCGTCTTCACCGACGTCGACGGCCGCTACGTCGTCGACCTGGTGCCCGGGACCTACGAGATCAAGGTGGCGATGGAGGGCTACCAGCCGCGCGCCGTCAAGATCGACGTGACGGCGGGGCAGCGCCTCGCAGACGTCAACATCGGGCTGTCGATGGCGTCGTTCGCCGAGACGGTGACCGTCACGGCCGCCGCGCCGCTCGACGCCGTCACCTCCACGGCCGAGATGCAGCTCGTCGAGCGCAAGCAGGCGCCCATCATCACCGACAACCTCGGTGCGACCGAGATGAAGAGCAACGGCGATTCGGACGCCGCTGCCGCCATGACGCGCATCACCGGCCTGTCGGTGGTCGACAACCAGTTCGTCTTCGTCCGCGGCCTTGGCGAGCGATACAGCAACACCACGCTGTCGGGGGCGATCATCCCGACGACCGAACCTGACAAGAAGGTCGTGCCGCTCGACCTGTTCCCGGCCGGCCTGCTCGACAGCATCCAGGTGAACAAGTCGTACTCCCCCGACCGCTCGGCGGAGTTCGCT
>CAZNSL010000839.1:0-3064 GCA_964574975.1 uncultured Alcaligenaceae bacterium
GGCGGCATCGGCGGCGCGGCCGAGTGGGGCCAGCAGGTCGCGGGCGATGATGCCCGCCGCCAGCCCCGCCGACTGCCGCTGCCGGGGCGCGTCGGCTACCGCGGCGAGCGACAGAGCGAGCACCCGCGCGAAGGGTGCGTCGTGGTCGATGGTCGGTGGGTCGCTCGGCGAATGGCGGAACTCGTAGCGGGTGCCGGGGGCGCTGAAGTGCGCCAGTTCGGTCAGTGCGGCGTAGACGTTTGCGGCGGTCAGCGATGCCGCGCTGGCACGGTCGGCCGGCGGCACGAGCAAGACGCCGACGACTTCCGGCCTGGCGTAGCCGAGTTGCATCAGCGCGGACCGAGCCAGATAGGCCACGTCGAGGAACATGCCACCGCCGGTGCCGCCGGCGGGGTTGGCGACGACGTAGACCCGCGGCCGGTTGGTCCGCAGGCCGAGGCCGGTCGCCCGTTCGGTCTCGGCCATCGTGGCTGGGTCGAGAGCCGTTTCGAGTTCGCCGCGGATGCGGCCCGCGACCAGCCGGCCGTGGTCCGCCAGGGCCAGCCGACCGAACGAGCGCACGCCGCCGGTGACTGGGTTCTTCGGCAACCGGTACAGCAGGCCCGCGTCCATCCACGCTTCGACGCCGGTGCCGCCGCGAAGGTAGTGGCTGGGCCGGTTCAGCCGTGTCGTCACCAGGCAGCGCGGGTCGAGCGGGACGGCCTTGTCGGTGGCGAGGGCCTTGGCGTCGTCGTCGTCGGTGTCGATGGCCAGCACGCGCAAGGTCGCAACCGCGGCCGGGTCGCCGAACCGCTCGGCGACGGCCGCACGCAGTCGCTGCACGACCAGCCCGCCGAGCTTACCCAGGCCGATCACCAACGCCGGCATGAGGACGCCGTCGCCGGTCTGCTCCGGCGGCGCGAGAGCCAACTGCGAGACGCCAATGCTCTGGTACGCCATCGGTCGCAATTGCGTGACCGGGGCGGCCCCACGGAGCTGCGTGACGGCTGGGTCGGCGGGCGCGTTGCTGTATCCCGGGGCGCTCGCCCGCTTTTGCGACGGTTGCGGCGGCGGTACCAGGTCCGGTAGCAACGCGGAGCCTGTGTCCGGCCGCATCGGGCGACTGGGCATGGGCGGCGGCACCAGTCCCTGCGGCAGCGGTGCGCGCTCGGCGGGCGGCGGCACCGGGGTGGGAGCTACCCGGGCGCCGCGCAGCGCCTTGATCATGTCGCCGCAGGTGGGGAAGCGGTCTTCGGGCACTTTGGCCAGGGCGCGGGCGATGGCAGCGCGGTCGGCCTCCGGCAGCGGCGCGAGGTTCGGCGGCTCCTGGAGGTGCTGGAGCATCAGCCGCCGCGTCGTGTTGCCGTCGAACGGCCGCTGTCCGGTCAGCAACTCCTGGTAGACGATGGCGAGCGAGTACTGATCGCAGAAGCGGCTGGCCTTGCCGTCGAACGTCTCCGGAGCGGCGTAGACGGGCGTGACGCCGCCGGTGACGGTCGCCCGGCCGTCGGCGAGGTCCTTGACCAGGCCGAAGTCGGCGACCTTGACGTGGTTGGCGACCAGGAACAGGTTCTGCGGCTTGATGTCGAGGTGCTGGAGGTTGTGCTCGACGTTCATCATGTCGAGCGCCTCGGCCGTCTCGTCCATGTAGCGCAGCAGCTCGTCGCGAGGGATGCCGGGAAGATTCTGCGTGCGGTACTCGCGGTAGCGGTCCCAGAGGTTGCGGTCGGCCAACTCCATGACGATGACGAGGCGGCCCTCGACCACGTCGATGCGCTCGATGGACAGGACGAACGGGTGGCGGACTTCGAGGACGCGCTTGAGGGCCTTGTGTTCCTGCTCGGCTCCCTTGCCCTCGTCGCCAACCCCTTCGAGGTCGCCATAGACGAACTTGATGGCCTTGTGAATGCCGCCGGGGGCGCGGCATTTGTACACCTCGCCGAAGCCGCCTCCGCCGATGCGCTCCAGGAGCGTGTAGCCGGGGATCGGCTCGGAGCGACTGGTGAGGGGACCCAGGGACATGCCGGTGGCGCTCGCGGTGCTCAGCGGCCGCACGGAGGGGAGTGCGGCGGGCCGGGCGGCGATCGGGTACTAGTGTTCATATTGCCACCCCCGCCCTCCGGAGGCAAGCGCCGCGGGGGAGGCCGATTCTACCGTCTGAAACTGTAGCATGCTCCCGGCCGGAGTGGCGTTCGGCCGGTCTCGACAATCGGACTCGCGGAGTTCGGGCTGCGCCAGTTGTCCTCAAAGCGAGGATCCATCGGATTATGGAACCTGGCCCTTGCACTCAACTTCGACGCTTCCGTAGTAACGTCGAAGCCGTTCGACTGCACGTTGGCGCTGGCCTCGTGCGACACTCACACGTCCATCTTCAGCAAACCGTGCCACAAACTGTCCCACGGCGGCGCGTCGGTGGTTGCGTCGCGCGGGCCGATCAGCGCGTGGCCGAGGATCGCCTGCACCAAATCCCACGCCGTCACCTGCGGGTCGAGGCCACGACGGAGTACGCCGGCCGCTTGCCCCTCCTGGATCAACTGCACCAGCGGCTCCGACCACTCCAACAGCCGCGCGTGCAGTCCGGCTCGGCCATCGCCGGTCGTGAACTCGGCGAGTGCCTGGATCAGCGCCTTGAAGCCGGGCGTCCGCTTGCGGGCGGCCGTGAGCGACCGTTCGAGGAGCGCCTGCAATCGGCCGGCGGGGTCGGGCGGCTCGTCGCTGTTCGGCGGTGGAAACAGGTCGTCGCGCAAAGCGTCGAGCGTCGTCGCCAAGAGGGTATCGCCGTCGGCGAAGTAGCGGGCGAGCCGGCCCGGCGTGATGTCGGCGGCAACGGCGAGCGCCTCCGGCGTCAAGGCCGCGTAGCCGCGCGCGGCCGCGAGGGCCTTGGCCGCTGCGAACAACTGCCGTTTGCGTTCGCCCTTGCGCATGGCACCCCGCGCCAGCCCCGGTGAGTCGCTATACTCATAGGGATTTCGCTCCCAAGAGCCACACTCGCGGCCGCAGTTGGGACAGGAGATTCGCATGTCCGCCCGGCTGATGCTCGGCACCCGCAACCGCAAGAAGCGCGAGGAGATCGTCGAAATCCTCG
>CAZNSL010000840.1:0-3061 GCA_964574975.1 uncultured Alcaligenaceae bacterium
ACATCCCGATCAGGCCGGTACCGCCGCCGGTCGGGTAGAGGATCACGTCCGGCAGTGTCCAGCCCATCTGCTCGGCCAACTCCAGGCCCATCGTTTTTTTGCCTTCGAGGCGGTACGGCTCTTTCAGCGTGGACAGGTCGAACCAGCCCATCGCCTCCTGGCCGCGGTGGACGATCTTGCCGCAATCGTTGATGAGACCGTCGACGAGGTACGCCATCGCCCCAAAGAGCGGCGGCTCCAGGCGGTTGACGAGCGGCGTGTCGGCCGGCATGAAGACGTACACTTCAAGGCCGGCCCGCGCCCCGTAGGCGGCGGCCGCCCCGCCGGCATTGCCGGCCGTCGGTAGCGCCAGCCGCTCGACGCCGAGGTGCTTCGCCATGCTGACGGCCACGGCCATGCCGCGGCTCTTGAAGCTACCGGTCGGCAGTTGCGATTCGTCTTTGATGAACAGGTTGACACCGAAGTCGCGGCTCAGACGTGGGCATGGGAGAAGCGGCGTCATGCCTTCGCCGAGCGTCACCGGCTCTCCGTCGAATGGTAGCGGCAGCAGTTCGCGGTAGCGCCAAAGACTCGGCGGCCGATCGCGCAGCGCCTCCGGCGTGACCGCGGCCCGAACGGCAGCAAGGTCGTAGCGGACCCACAGCGGTCGGTCGCGGTGGGTGGTAAGGAGTTGCCCCGACGCGAAGTGGGTGCCGTCGAGGGCGCTTTCCAGATGCGTGACGTACATGGGGGTATCGTAGCGATGTGGAGTGGCGAATTGAGCCCGAAGCGCCAGCGAGGGAGAGGGAGGACGGATGTCTCCCTCGCTGGCGCTTCGGGCTCAAGATTCTTGTCTGGACAACTATCGTCGTACCGATTATAGAAGGAAGGATGAAGCGCACGGCCCGCACTATCGCCACGCCGCGGTTCGACTCCACCGAGCAGGAGGCGTACCTGAGCCTCTGGCGGACCTACGACCGCTTGCGCGCCCTCGAAGACGAGTTCTTCGCCCAGCACGACCTCACGCCGCAACAGTACAACGCCCTGCGGCTCCTGCGGGCCGCCCACCCAGAGGCTCTGCCGACGCTGACGCTCGCCGAACGGCTGATTTCGCGCGCCCCAGACATCACCCGGCTCGTCGATAAGCTCGAAGCCCGTGGCCTGGTGCGGCGCGAGCGGCCGGCCGACAATCGTCGCGTCGTCCGCGTCGGCGTCACGCCGGCCGGGCTGGCGCTGCTCGCGGAGATCGCCGAACCGCTGCGGGTGTGCCACCGTGAACAACTCGGCCACCTGTCGGCGTCGGAATTGCGGCAACTCACCCGGCTACTGCGCGACGCCCGCGCACCGCACGAGACCGACGACGGTCTCTGGAAATAATCGGAGGACACCGATGGAAGCGAAGCTCAACGACGCGCCCGATGTCATCGTCATCGGCGGCGGCCCCGCCGGCTCGACCGCCTCGACGCTCATTGCCCAGAAGGGCTACAAGGTCGAACTATTCGAGCGCGAGACGTTTCCGCGCTTCCATATCGGCGAGTCGCTGATTCCACACACGTACCACGTCCTCAAGCGGCTCGGCATGTTGGACAAGATGAAGGCCAGTCACTTCGTCAAGAAGTACTCGGTGCAGTTCGTCAACCAAGTGGGCAAGCTGTCGGAACCGTTCTACTTCGTAGACCACCGGCCGCACGAGTCGTCGCAGACCTGGCAGGTGTCGCGCGACGAGTTCGACACGATGCTGCTCAACAACGCCCGCGAACGCGGCGTCAACGCCCACGAAGGCGCGCGCGTCCTGGAGGTGCTGTTCGACGGGTCTCGGGCGGTCGGCGTCCGCGTGCAGCTCGCCGATGGAGTGGAGCGCGAGGTCCGCGCCCCCGTCGTCGTCGATGCGAGCGGCCAGTCGTCGATGATCATCGACCGGCTGAATTTGCGCACGTGGGACGAGAAGCTCAAGAAAGCCGCCCTGTGGACGTACTGGAAGGGTGCGTACCGCGACCAGGGCCGCGATGAAGGAGCGACTCTCGTCCTACAGACGCAGGGCAAGAACGCCTGGTTCTGGTACATCCCGCAGCACGACGACATCGTGTCGGTCGGAGTCGTCGGTGCATTCGATTACCTGTTCAAAGGGCGCGAGACGAAAGACCTCGAAGCGATCTACTTCGAGGAGGTGGCGAAGTGTCCCGGCGTTGGGCCGCGGATCGCGAACGCCACGCGCTGCGACATCTTCCGCGCCGCCAAGGAGTACTCGTACCGCGCGAAGCGGGCGGCCGGCGACGGTTGGGTGCTGTGCGGCGACGCCTTCGGCTTCCTCGACCCACTCTACTCGTCGGGCGTCTTGATGGCCCTCACCAGCGGCTCGCTGGCGGCCGATGCCGTAACCGACGGATTGGCCAAGGGCGACACGTCGGAGGCGCAACTCGGCCGCTGGACGCCGGAGTACGTCCGCGGCATGGATCGCATGCGCCGACTCGTGCTGGAGTTCTACGAGGGCTTCAGCTTCGGCCGGTTCGTCCGCAAGCACCCGGACCAGAAGGGCCACGTGACCGATGTCTTGATCGGCGACGTGTTCAAGGACGAACTCGACGTGCTGTGGCCGCTGATGGACGAGATGAGGGCCGAACAGGCGAAAGCCCCGTTGGTTGCATAATCTCTCCGACACCTCGGTCCCAGGCTCTGCCTGGGACCGCACTGCCTTGGCGGCTCTGCCGCCCGAACACTGTGGGACGAGGTCCATCGGCGTACGGCCGGCAGAGCCGGCAAGACAGTTCGGTCCCAGGCAGAGCCTGGGACCGAGGATTGGTGTTGTATGACCGCCGCCGAAGCACTACCGAAAGTCCTCCTGGCACTGGCCGCCGTCATCCTCGTCGGCCGGCTGCTCGGCTCGCTGTTCGCGCGCTTCGGGCAGCCGGCAGTCATCGGCGAGATCGTCGGTGGCATACTGCTCGGGCCGTCGCTTATCGGACGGGCCGCGTCGGAATGGCTGTTGCCGCCGGCCGCGGCTCCGTTCCTCGGCGTCGTCGCGCAGCTCGGCGTCATCCTGTACATGTTTCTCGTCGGGTTGGAGTTGAACGCGGCCCACTTG
>CAZNSL010000841.1:0-3060 GCA_964574975.1 uncultured Alcaligenaceae bacterium
GAGTCGGTCGCGATTCACGCATGCGCTCCCGCACTCCACC
Organism: uncultured Alcaligenaceae bacterium; assembly: GCA_964574975.1. Lineage (GTDB taxonomy): Bacteria > Planctomycetota > Planctomycetia > Gemmatales > Gemmataceae > JAXMAS01. The sequence goes on from CAZNSL010000841.1 coordinate 41, forward strand.
GCTCCCGCGCTACCGGCACACCGAGTCACGGAACGCCCGGATCTTCTCGTCGGTGGTCATCTCGAAACCGCAGCCAAAGCCCATGATGTAGCCGGGCGCGTCCTGGAACAGATCGACGAGGGCGTCGCATTCGGCGCGGAGCGCGTCGGTCGTGCCCGTGCTCATGACGGAGGCCGACACGTTGCCGCCGATGACGAACTTGTCGCTCAGGATCTCCTTGACACGACGCATGTTGCTCTTGTCGAAGTGCCAGTAGCACGACTTCTCTGGCATCTCGGCGATCGTCTCGAGGCGGCTGTCGTATGTGCCTTCGACGAACAGATAGTTCGTCAGCCCATCCTCGTAGAAGCCCAGCATGACCGCCTTGAAGGTCGGCCAGTAGTACTTGTCGAACGCCTGCTGCGACATGAAGCCGTCGGCGCCCTTGTGCAGCGGCCACATGACGACCGGCGAGTTGGTTTGATCGCACGCGGCGACCAGAGTCTTCACAAGAACGGGCACGTACGCTTCACAGGCGGCCATGACTTCCTTCGGACGGCGGTAGAGATCCGTCAGGATGCCCTTGGTGCCGCGCAAGGTGTCGCCCAGGAAGTCGAACGGGGTCTTGCAGAACTGGCTTCCCATGCTCGGGAACCCTTCAGCCGCGAGGCCGGGGCCGAACGCGCCGAACATGGGCATCAGGCCCATCGCGGCGGAGCCGGCTTCCATGAGCTTCTTGAGCGCTTCCTGGACCGGCGGCAGGCCAAAGGGGATGACCAGGCCGAGCACGTCGACGATCTCGGAGATGCGCGGGAAATCGGGGAGCATCGCCAAACCGCCAAGTGCGCCGAACGCCCGCGGCAGATAGCGCTTCATCCAGAACGCCGTCGGGTCGGCGGCGAAGTCGGTGTACTCGTCGCCCGTCATGTACTCGCCCTCGACCGCCTGAATGACGAGGTTATCGGGTAGTTTCTGGCCGGACCAGATATAGGTCTTGAAGTCCAGCAGATCCATGATGCGGCCGGGGTACGGAAAGGCGCTGACGGCGATATCGGGCTGGAACTCCCGATTGAACTCGACGATCGGCGGCACCAGCGCGTCGTGGTTGTAGAGGAAGTCGCGGCCGGTCAGACCGGCGCGGCGCGCCGCGTATTCTCCGGCGCCCATGCTCATGTCGGCCACGATGCGGTCGGGATGTTCGAGATCGTAAGACTTGCGCAGTCGGCCGATCCGCTCCGTGTACTTCGCCTCGGCTTCGGGGCTGACGAACTGCACCGGGGCGAACTGCCAGGAGTCAAGACGCAGCTTGCGCTTCTCGAGCGGCGTCAGCTTGTTCCAATTCGCGGGTTTGGTAAACATCGGTCAGGTCTCACCTTTCGCGTAGGTGACCGCAGTCAACGGCATGAATCTCTCTGGCGCGTCGCGACAGTCGGCGACGCGCGAACTCGGCCGAGCACTCTCCAAAAATGGGCAGCGGACCAAGAGGTCCGCTGCCCACGAGTCTTTTCAGTACACGCCGTACGACTTGGTGGTCTCGAACATGGCCCGCAGGTTCTCGGGCTTTGCCTCGTCGACCACGGCGCCGGCCGCCATGCCATAGCCACCGTCGCCGCCGACCGTGTCGATCAGTTCCTTGACGCAGTCGGTCACCTGTTGCGGGGTGCCGGCATGCAACATCGAGTTGGCGATGTTGCCGCCAAAGGCCGCCCACCCGCCAAGGTGCTTCTTGACCGCCCTCATGTCGGTCTTGTCGAACGACCAGTACGTGCTCCCGGCCGGGATGTCGCCGTCGGCGATGATGTCGAGCCGCTGGTTGTAGCCGCCCTCGACAAAGAGGTACGGCACAAGCCCGGCGTCGATCAGGCCGAGCAGGGTCGCCTTGAGCGACGGCCAGTAGAACTTCTTGAAGTCCGCGTTCGACATGAAACCGTCGGCGCCCTTGTGGAGCGGGATGAAGACGAACGGGTTGCTCTGCCCCGAGGCCGTCTGATCCGCGAGCGAGACCGCGACCGGGACCGTGCGCTCGAGCGCGGCCAGGAGCTTGGCCGGCTGGCGATACATGTCGAGCATGACCGCCTTCGTGCCGCGCAGCGTGTCGCCGATGATGTCGAACGGCGCCTTTGTGAACCCGCCCGGCAGCGGCGGCAGCCCCATCTCGGCCATGAGCGTGCCGTCGGCCTGGCCCGAGGCCATCGCGTACTCCATCGCGGCCTTGGCGGCGTCGATGAAGGCCTGGAACGACTCGATGACGTGCGGCAGACCGGCCGGGATCATGAAGGCCGGGAGCATCGGCAGTTCCATGGTGGCGAACACCGACGGCAACGCGGCCCAGCCGCTCAGGGCGCCGAACGCCCGCGGCATATAGGTCCGCATGTAGTAGCCTTCGGGGTCGGTGATGTAGGCGTCGTACTCGTCGCCCTGCATGTACTCGACCTCGAGGCACTGGAACGGCTGGGTCTTGGCGATGCCGTGACCCGGCCACTGATAGACTTTGTAATCGAGTTTGTCGAACACCGGGCCAGGATTGAACGCGCCCGAGAACACCAGGTAGTCGGGCTTGAAGTCGCGGTTGTACTTCAGCCAGGCGTCGGTGTACTTGGCATAGTCGTACATCACGTCATGCGGCGTGATGCCCGCGTATTGCGCAAAGAACCCGCCCATGAAGGGCAGCAGCGGGACCCGATCGGGCTTTTTCAGGTCCATGATGTCCTTCACGCGCTGTGTGTGGCGCGTGTAGGTCGCAACCGCTTCGGGCGTCGCCATCGGCTTGCCCTCGGTCGCCATCCAGGCCGCGTAGCGCGCTTCGCGGCGCTCCGTGGCCGTCATCTTCTTCCAGTTAGCGGGTTTGGTGAACATGGGTCAGGCCCAGCCTTTCGCAATAGCGACGGCGGCCATGGCATCTTTCCCGTAAGCGTCCGCGCCCGTGTACTCGCGGATCTGCTCGTCGATCTGTCCGCCACCCACCATCACCTTCACCTCGGGGTCCACCGCCTTCACCGCCGCCGTCGTCGCCTTCATCGGGTCGTACGCCAGCGTCAGGA
>CAZNSL010000842.1:0-2245 GCA_964574975.1 uncultured Alcaligenaceae bacterium
TCTCTTTGAGCTTCTTCACCTCCGGCTGCTTCTTGGCCATCTGCTCCTGGGTCTTGGCCATCGACGCAGCTTGCCGGCGCGACAACGGGAACATCAACCCGCGAACGATCACCGTCACCAAGACGATACACAGCGCCTCCTGACCGTAGACGCTCGGAGTGATTTTGCGCAGGACGCTCAAGAGGCCGTGGACCAGGTTGGTGAACATGACGATGGCGTTGGTCCAAAAGCCCCAGCCGCCGTAGTCGGTCAGCGAGTTGAGGTGCAGCGTCGTCTCGTAACGATCCACCAACTCGGGCGCGACTTGCCCCTTGAGTTCCTTCAACAGCCGCACCTTGACCGGGCCGTGGTACAGCAGGTATTTGTGTTCGACCGGCTCGCCCGGCTTGGGGTCGATGGCCTCGCTGATCGCGCGGACGGTAAAGTCGTTGAGGAACGGCTTCCTCGGGTCCGGGCCGCCCTCGTCGGTGGCGCGGACGAACTCGATGAAGTTGGGGTTCGGCTGCTGGTCGTCCGCGACGATCGCCGACGCGAAATACTGGATCGCCACGGCCGCGTACTGGAAGCGGTTGTCCGGGTTCCGTTTGTGCCGGTCGCCGCCAGATGTCGTGCCGAGGGCGCGGGCGTCGTCGAACTGCCGCGTCAGCGCGTTCGTGGACTTGTCCACCCACCCGGTCAGCACGTTGCGGTACACGGTCGTGAACCACACGCCCTCGATCGGCAATTCGCGCCCGCCGGCGAGTTGGTAGCGAAACGCTCCCTTCGACTTCGCGTTCGGCAATCGCTCGACCTTGACGCTCAGCCCCAGATGGTACTCGCCCTTGCCGACCGTAAACGTTTTGGTCAGTCGCACGCCGGCGTCGGCGAGTTCGGTTGCAAAAGCCACAGTCTGCACGTCGCCCACCGTCTCGTTCTTGACGACCGTCCAGAGCGATCGGCCCGCCGTGGTGTACGGGTACTTTTCATCTTCCTGCGCCGAGGGGTAGTGGTAGAGGGCGAACGATGGTACGTCGGACGGCGGGATCAGTTGCAGCTGGGCCGGTTTGCCGTCCGCTGTCTTCATCGGCAGACCCATGCGGTCGGCTGCGTCGAATCGGTTCAAGGTCAGACTGTGAACGCCGGCACCCCAAGGCGTGAATTGGCCGCTGAGCAGATAGTCGTCGCCACCGAAATCGATGGGCTTGACGTCGGCGGGCGGCTTGACGACCTTCGCCTCGTCGGCAATACGTTTCGCGTCGTCTGCAGTCCGCTGCGCCAAACGGTACTCTGCCCGCGCCTCCGGTGACGCAGCGGCGCGGGCGGCAAGTGCCGCGGCGTCACCGAGACCGACACCGGAAGGTGGCGGAACAAGGCGGGTAAATAGGTCGAAAGTCTCCCGGGCCTGCGGAGTCGCCAGCGGCAGCTTGACGGGCGGGTACAGCCAGTCGCGGAGGGCGTTGAAGCCGACGATCAGCGCGACGGCGGCGACGGCAAAAAGCAGATAGTTCTTAAACTGCGTCTGCGGCTGCATGGAGTTCCCGTTCCGGTGTGCGGCGGTTCAACTGTTAATCGTAGGAGGCGGGACGGGATTTGAGCAGACGCGGTGACGCAGTGAGCCGCGACGCGGAGTCGGTCGCCGAGAAAGTTTTCGAGGTCGTCAATACCGTAGATCTTCTTGATCGTCGCCTCGACATCGTACTCGACTCGGCGGTAGCGGATCGTCTCGTCATCGAGTAGGATGTAGCACGCCCGCCAGTCGCCGTCGCGCGGTTGGCCGACCGAACCGACGTTGCACAGCGTTTTGCGGCCATCGAGTTTGTAGACGTACTCGATCTCGTCGGGGCTGTGGAACTGGAGCGACTCGGTGAAGATACCGGGTACGTGCGTGTGCCCCTGGAAGCAATAGCGATCGACTAAAGCGAAGATGCGTTCCATCTTCCGCTGGTTGTAGATGTCCTCGGGGAAGACGTACTCGTTGAGCGGGTTGCGGGCCGAGCCGTGGACGTAGAGGAAGCCATTCTCGCGGAAGCTGCGCGGCCGCTCGGCCAGGAAGTCCCAACGGCGGTTGGTCGCGTCGCGATCGCCGTTGATTGCCGATTCGAGCTGTGCCCGGGTCCAGAAAATGGCCCGTTCGGCCGAGGCATTGAACCCTTCCGGGTCGAACATGGCTCCTTGGTCGTGGTTGCCCAGCAAGACGAGCTTGCAGTCCATGACCAGATCGACGCACTCGCGCGGGTTCGGGCCATAGCCGACCACATCGCCGAGG
>CAZNSL010000842.1:2255-3058 GCA_964574975.1 uncultured Alcaligenaceae bacterium
CAGTAAATGGCCTCAACGTCGTGCTGGCCGATGTCGGCGAGGACGGCTTTGAGGGCTTCGAGGTTGCTGTGGATGTCGCTGATGATCGCCTTCACAACGTCCTCATTCGCGAAAGGCCGTCCGCGGCGGGCGCATTCGACAGGGATTGTATATATGACCGCAGTTTACCGACCTGTCGCAAATCGTGTCAAGCCGGCGGCTTAGTATTGTCCCGGAGGCCAGCCCACACCGCCCCTCTAAACCGTTCGGGCCGCACGTCGGTCTTCATTTTGTCGCGAGTTCAGCCAATAACTTCTGACCATCCGGTCGGGCGCGAACTCCTTGCCACTCGGCGTCGCGACCGAGGGCGACACGGTTGGCCGCATCTCGGTAGAAATTCGCCACTCGCGCCTCGTTCAGCAACTCGACCGCTCGCTTGCCGTAGGTCTCGGCGAGTTTGCTCCGCTCGGCCGGTGCCTTCGACTCATCGGCGGCGGCCGTCGCCGCTGCGGCCGCGAAGACCCGGGCGCATTCGCTCAGGGCCAACCCGTTCTGCCGCACGCCCTTGGCGACGGTCTCCGCGCTGGTGGTCGCCTTTTCGTAGTTCGGCGTCCGGGCCGCGGTGGACAGTTTGTACAGGTTGTACCAGTCTTTATGGGTCGTCGGGTCGCGCTCGGAGGCGGCGGCCCATGCCTTGACCGCGTTATCGGTGTCGCCTAGGGCCGTCAGCGCTCTGGCGCGACCTCGCTCGGCAAACACCAGCGGCGTACGGGCTGCCGACGGGGGTTTCGTCTCCCAGAAACGCGTCGCCCGTTCCAAAGCAG
>CAZNSL010000843.1:0-3051 GCA_964574975.1 uncultured Alcaligenaceae bacterium
TCGGCTGCCTGGCCCGGCCGAGCGCCGGGTACTGCTTCGAGCCGGCCTGGCGGCCGCCGTTTCTCAGCGACACCGTGCCGGAGGACCGCTGCCACCTCAACGGCATCGCCATGGATGGCGGCCGGCCGCGCTACGTGACCTGCCTGGGCGCGACCGACACGCCCGGCGGCTGGCGGGAGAACAAGGCGGCCGGCGGCGTCGTGGTTGACGTGGATGCAGGGGAAACGGTGCTAGGCGGGTTGGCGATGCCGCACTCGCCGCGCCTCCACGGCGGGGCACTGTGGGTCCTGAACTCAGGGGCGGGCGAACTCTTGCGGCTCGACGGGGCCGGCCGGCCGGCCGTCGTGGCGGCGCTGCCGGGCTACCTGCGTGGCTTGGCGTTCGCCGACGGCCACGCACTCGTGGGCCTGTGCCAGATCCGCGAGCGACACATCTTCGGCGGACTGCCGGTGCAGGAGCGCTTCCCGCGCCTCCTGTGCGGCGTGGCCCTGATCGACCTGGCGAGCGGGCAACAGGCCGGGCTGTTCGAGTTCACGGCCGGCTGCCAGGAGGTGTACGACGTGCAGCTCTTGCCGGGCGTGCGCCGGCCGATGCTCCTGAACCGCGAGAAGGACGCGGTGCGCGACGCCTTCCCCGCCCCGGGCTTCGCCTACTGGCTGCGGCCGGCCAATGTCGTTCGCGAGAACGGCTGAGGGCCGAACCCGCCTCCGCCGCCGTCTGCGAAGGCCATTCACCGGACTGCGAGGGCCGAATGAAGCGTTACCGCGAAATCCTGGAGACCGAGCCGCACAACGCCATCAACAAGTGGTCCCATTACCCGGAGATCTACGACGAGGTCTTGTCGCCTTACCGTGACAGGTGCCGGTCCGTGTTGGAAATCGGCGTGCAGAACGGGGGATCCCTGCAAGCCCTCTCCCGCATGTTTCCCGGGGCGAGCGTCTGCGGGCTGGACGTCAACCCGGCGTGTGCGGCTCTCAATGGAATATTGGGGGAACGAGTACGGGTGGTCATCGGCGACGCGACCGACCTCAAGACGCTCGCGGGCCTGCCCGAATTCGACGTCATTATCGACGACGGTGCCCACGTGCCCCAGATGCAGGCCGTAGCCTTCTCGTTCCTGTTCCGGCACAAGCTCACTGCCGAAGGGGTTTACGTGATCGAGGACTTGGAACATTCCTATTACGACTGGTGGCGCAAGGAGCCTTGGTTCGCGCTGGACAACTTCTTTGATTTCGTCCGTTCGCGGGTCGATGACATGCACCTCGTCTACACGAATCCTGAGAAGGCGAGGGCCAGCGGATTTGCCACGCATATCCGCAAGATCGTGACCTATCATGGTTTGGTCGCCTTTTACAAATCCGAGGCCATGAAACTGCCGCAGAACGTGTGGTGGGACGGCCCGCGGATCATTTAGGACAATCATCAGGTTGAGGCTGGCAACTGCCGGGAATCAGTGAGCGCCCGGCGAAGTCCCTTGGGGGGCGGTCGGGCGTTTTGGTAACGCGTAGATGCGAGGGTTCAGGTGACGGGGGAGCGGTGGCCCGGCGTTCGACCCAGGCATCGGGCAGGAGTTGGTCGAGGCGGTCGGCGGGCGTCGTCGGAACACGGCGAACGCGTCGGTCAGGTACGCCCACGGGTCGACGCCGTGCCGCCGGCAGGTCGCGGTCAGGCTCAACAACACCGCTGCGGTGCGGCCGCCCGTCGCGCTGCCGAGAAAGGTCCAGTTCTTGCGGCCGCCCGCGATGCCCCGCAACGCCCGCTCGGCGGCGCTTCTTTTCGGCTGCCGACCTTGTTTTCCGTCCGGGGCTGTCCCGCACACTTGGTGAAGGCCGCCTCCGCCCAGGTGCCTCGCTCGATTTGTGTCCGGCGGGAACGGTCACCCCTTGTGGCACACCCGGGCCTTCAGCAGCGTCATTCCCGCCTTGCCGTACATCGATCGTTTTATGGCCTTGAGCCGACCTACTTGCCCTTCGACTTGGCCGTTGCTCCACGGCTCGGTCAGCGTTGCCTGGACCGCGGCCGCGTCCGACCGCAAGCTCACCGCCAGGTTCGCCAAGTCTCGGTCGCCCGATGCCATCGCCTTCGCCACCCACTCCGCCAGCGTCGTCGCCGACTGCTTGCGGATCATCGCCATCAACTCCTCGGCCACCGCAAGCGCCTCGTGAACCGCCGCGTTCCGCTCCCGCACCGCCGCCAGGACGCGGGCCGCGCGGCTGTCCGGCTTCGGCCCCACCACCCGGAACGACAGCGACCGCGCCGACGGTGCCCGTCGCTCGACCGGTTTGGCGTCCGCGTCGCGCCGCCCCGGTCGGCCGCTGCTGCCGATCAATCGGTTCAGGTACCGGCGGGCGGTGTCGTACCCGCCAGTGAATCCCTTCCCCTTCAGTAATCGGTACAGGTCGGCGCTGTTCCGGTTCCCGGCGGCGACCCATGCGGCGACGAACGCCGCGAACGGGTCCACCGCCGTTGACGCGGCGCGGCCCGGCTGCCAGTCTGGGCACCGGTCCAACCGCCGGTAGCGCAACACCGCCCCACAACTCATCCGCAGTCGGCGGGCGATCTGCCGCACCGACCATCCCTCGGCCGTCAACTCCTTCACCCGCCGGAATCGTCCCTCCCGCATCTCCCGCTTCCCCGCCCGACGTTGCTCCGCGGCCGTGCGTGGCTCCGGACCGGGCTCCGGCGCGGGCGGGGCCGGTGACCCAGCGGTCGCAGCCCCCGGCGTTTCACCGGCCGGGGCGTTCGCGGCGGCGTTGGCCGCCCGGACGTCGGGGCCGACGCGAGAGAGGATCTTCTCCACGGCCTCCCGGACGTTGGTCAGCAGGTGAAACCGGTCCGCCACCTGCCGCGCTTGCGGGGCGGCGGCGGTAGCCGCCTGGATGTACGCTGGCCACCGGTCCCGGGTGATGACTTCCACCTGGGGATTCGCGGCCAGCCAGGCCGTCACTGCCGCGCCGTCGCGGCCGGGCAGCAGGTCGATCACCGAGCCGCGTTCGAGGTCGATGAGGATGGTGCCGTAGGTGTGCCCCTTGCGGGTGGCCCAGTCGTCGA
>CAZNSL010000844.1:0-3037 GCA_964574975.1 uncultured Alcaligenaceae bacterium
CGATTACAGCGTCGGCAAGTTCCCGTTCGTGGCCAGTGGTCGGGCGAGGGCGATGGATGAGACGGAGGGCGTGGTCAAAGTGTTGACCGACAAGAAGACGGATCGGCTCTTGGGCGTCCACATCTTCGGCCCGCGGGCGTCGGACATGATTGCGGAAGCGGTGACGACGATGGAGTTCGTCGGCTCGGCGGAGGACATCGCTCGCATCATCCACGCACACCCGACGTTGAGCGAGGCGCTCGGCGAGGCGGCCCGGCAGGCGTACTTCGGCAAGGCGATTCACATTTGAAGGCGCGAAAGAACTTCACCACAGAGTCACAGAGGACACAGAGAAGGCAAAGGAATAGTTCTACTTCTTCCTTCTCTGTGTCCTCTGTGACTCTGTGGTGAAGTTCTTTTCCACTTGTCCGATGGCGCGACGCACTGATACACTTTCCTTATCCCGCCCTGGGATGCCGCAGGGGCTCGTGGTTCCGACCCCTCCAACGCGAAAGTCGCATCACCTTCGTACGGAGGAGACAGACCATGTTTGGCCTCGGCGGCACCGAGATGTTGATCCTGCTGGTGCTGGGCGTACTCTTGTTCGGCAAGAGGTTGCCGGAAGTCGGCCGTTCGCTCGGCAAGGGGCTGATGGAGTTCAAGAAGGGCATCGCTGGCATCGAGGACGATGTCCACGGCGCGATTAACCGCAGCGATTACAGCCCGCCCCCGGAACCCGCTCGCCCGCCGCAGCGCATTGCCGCGACGGCACCAAAGTTCGAAGAGCCGGCCGACACCAACGGCCCGCCGGTCCTTTAAACCAGACGGAGGCGCACCCATGTACGCGAGTCCCGCCGTCGGATTCTTCGGACTCGGCCCGACGGAACTGCTACTCATCGCCGGTCTCGGCCTGCTCCTGTTCGGGGCACGCCGCCTGCCGGAACTCGGCCGCTCGCTCGGCAAAGGCCTGGTCGAGTTCAAGAAGGGCTTGAAGGGCCTCGAGGACGAGGTAGACGGTTCGACGCCCGTTCGCACCGAAGTCCCGACCGAGGCTCCACGCCCGCCGCAAAAGATCGGCCAACCGGCCCCGAAGTTCGACGACGGGCCGGCCAACCCATAGAACCAACGACTGTCCCGGGCGCTTAGCTCAGCTGGTTAGAGCACTATCCTCACACGGTAGGGGTCACTGGTTCGAATCCAGTAGCGCCCACTCCGCTCCGGGGCGATCGACCCCCGGCCGGTTCGCCCGGTCGGGGGATTTTTTTGCGCCCACTTCGTAAGATGCACTTCACCCGCCGTCGAGGATGTTCCCCGTGGAGAGCCGCTCCGTCTCCGGCGATCAGGCCGTTACAGCGTGGATTCAAGGGCTTCGCGACGGCGAGCAACAGGCGGCGACACGCCTGTGGCAAACCTACTACGTACGCCTGGCTGGGGTCATTCGTCGCAAGCTGCCCGATCGCGTCCGCCGGGCGTTCGACGAGGAGGACGTGGCCCTCAGCGCGTTCCAGAGCTTCTGCTCCGGCGTCGGGGCCGGTCGTTTTCCTCGGCTCGACGACACCGATAACCTGTGGAGCCTGTTGCTGGTCATCGCCCGCCGCAAGGTACAGGAGTACCTGCGCAATCACCGGCGGCTGAAGCGCGGCGGTGGGCAGGTTCGCGGCGAGTCGGGCGTCATTCCGACGGGCCAGGACGACGCCGCCGGCGGGTTCGACCTCTTCGCCGACGACGACCCACCGCCGGAACTGGCCGCGGAGTTCGCCGAGCAGGTCGAGGCACTGTTGGACAAGCTCGATAGCGACGAACTGCGTGCGATTGCGCTTTTGCGGATGCAAGGCTATCAGCTTGCGGAGGTCGCGGAGCGGATCGGTTGCACGCGGCGGATGGTCGAGCGGCGACTGGATATCATCCGCCGCACCTGGTCGTCGCAGGCACCGGAGGGCGAGTCGTGAGCGCCGAACGCAACGGCACCGGCTCGCTTGGCCGACTGCGGCGCGTCGATGCGGCCTGCGCCGCGTTCGAGGCCGCGTGGGTTGCCGGCAACCGACCGGCGATCGAGGAGTACCTGGGCCGCGTCGAACCGGGCGACCGCGATGCCTTGTTCCGCGAACTGCTGGAGACGGAAGTCGAACTGCTGCGCGACCGCGGCCAAAGACCGGACGCCATCGACTACCGTCGCCGCTTCCCGCGGCACCTGGCTGCGATCAACGGCCTACTCCCACCCCCGGTTGGGCCAGTCGATTATTCCGCGCCGTTCTTGCCGGTGACGCGCAAGCCGCCGGCCGTCGTGCCGGGGTCGCACCTGGGTCGGTACGAGATCGTCGAGCGGTTGGGGGCCGGCGGTATGGGCGTGGTGTTCCGCGCTCGCGATACCCGGCTCGGCCGCGAAGTCGCCGTCAAGGTGCTGGCCCGGTCGATGGCTCAGACGCTCGACTGGAAGCTACGCTTCGAACGCGAGGCAAAGGCCGTCGCCCGACTGTCGCACCCGAACGTCGTCGTCGTGTACGATGTCGGCGAGGACGGCGGCAACGCCTATGTGGTCATGGAACTGTTGGAGGGCGAGAGCCTGCGCAAGCGGCTGAGCCGCGGGCCGGTGCCGTGGGCGGAGGCCGTCGGCGTTGCCGCGGCGGTCGCCGATGCCCTCGCGGCCGCGCACGTCCAGGGCGTCGTCCACCGCGATGTGAAGCCGGACAACGTCTACCTGTCGCGCGACGGTCGCGTGAAACTTCTCGACTTCGGCCTGGCTCGGCTGGAGAACGAGCCGAGCTTGCAAGGTCATGTGACCGCGAGCAGCGGCAACGGATTGGAGAATCTTCTCGGTACGGTCGGTTACATCGCTCCGGAGCAGATCCGCGGCGCGACGGCCGATGCGCGCAGCGACATCTTCGCGCTCGGCTGCGTGCTGTACGAAATGCTCGCGGGCCGACCGCCGTTCCGGGCGAAGTCGGTGGACGACGCGCTTTCGGCGATCCTCAACCGCGATCCGCCGTATCGCGACGAACTACCGGACGATGTCCCGGAGCCGTTGCAGCGCGTCGTGCGGCGCTGCCTAGCGAAGCCG
>CAZNSL010000845.1:0-3031 GCA_964574975.1 uncultured Alcaligenaceae bacterium
GAACGACCCCGCGCACGTCGAGTCGCGCGAGGCGCTGATGCTCAAGTACGCCGCGCTGATGGCGAAGAAGCCGGCGGACGTCGCGGGCTGACGCAGGCGCCTCACCCCAGTCTCTCCCCGATGGGGAGAGGGAGAGTGCAGGGCGAAGCGGCGTGCCTCGAATCCGCCTCTCCCCTGCAGGGAGAGGGCCGGGGTGAGGGGTCGCAGGAAACGAAACGGGCGCCGCAGGGGCGCCCGTTTTCGCTGGAGGGTGACCGGCGGCGCTACCGCGGCCAGATGGTGCTGATCCCCGCGTTGCAGACGCTCGTGCAGTCCGTGACTCCGTTGAAGTCGGTGTTGCGGACGTTGAAGTGATACGTCTGCCCCGGCGTCAGCGCGACCGGCTGGTTGCCGACGTTCCAGTAGATCGTCACCTGCTTGCCCACGCTCACGTCGTACGGGCCGTTCGCGCCGGTCGGATCGACGTTGCGGAAGTCGCACGCGGCCTTCGACAGCGTCATGTGCCGCAATGCAGGCGGCCCGGAGAACTCCGCGAGGCTCGTGTACCCGACGTTCGCGTACGACGTGGGGCTGGCGGGCACGGTGAAGGTCATCACCAGCACGCCGTCGGACGTGAAGCCGCCGAGGCCGCCCGTCGTGATGCGCGAGAAGTCGCCCCACGAGACGTTCGTGCGAATGACGTTCTGGTAGGACCCGCAGTAGTCCGCACCGCCGCCGCCGCCGCCGCCGCCGGAGGCCTGCCACGTCACCGGGACGCCCGCGGCGGTGCCGGTGCCGATGGCGTTGACGCCCGCGACGTAGTAGGTGACCTGCCCGGCTGCCGTGGCGGTCGCGACACAGGACGACGACGTGCTCGAGGCCGGCGTGCAGCCGGTCCAGAGGTAGCTCGTCGGCGAGCCGTTGCAGGTGGCCGTGAGCGTCACGCTCTGGCCGACCGTCGGCGTCACGCTGCTCGCGGCGATCGTGCACACCGGCACCGAGGTGACCGGACCGGTCCAGTTGACCGTGATACTCGCGGTGTTGCCGGCGCCGGCGCCGTTGGACGCGACCAGCGTGTACTCCTTGCTGCCGGCGACCGTGATCGTGTCGGTGCAGTTCGGGCCGTTGGACACGCAGCCGCTCCAGACGTAGTTCGTCGGGCTGTTCGTGCACGACGCGGAGATCGTGACCGTCGAGCCCGTCGCCGGCGTCAGGCTGCTGGCCGACAGCGTGCACGCCGGCACCGGCGCGCCCGATTGCCAGTTCACGGCGACGTAGGCGATGCCGCCGGTGCCCGCCGCGTTCGACGCCGACACCGAGAACGTCTGCGAGCCCGGGGTCGACGACGTCACCTGGCACTGCACGGCGGAGCACGCGACGCCGGTCCAGATGAACGACGTGGGGTTGCCCGTGCACGACGCCGAAAGGACGACCGACGCGCCGACGTTGGGGTTGTAGTTGCTGGCGAGCAGTGAGCAGACCGGGATCGGGTCGGTCCCGCCGCCGCCACCGCCGCCACCGCCGCCACCGCCGCCGGAACCCGCGCGATACTCGATGTCGACGGTGGCCTTGGGGCCCGTGCCTGCGCTGTTGCCGGCCGCGACCGCGTACCGCGCGAAGCCGGCGTTCGCCTTGCTGACGCTGCAGGTGGACGCCGTCGCCGCGCACGCCGGCATGATGTTGCAGATCGACTGGATCAGGTAGTCGCACTCGTACCAGTCGAAGCGATTGGGCGTCTGGCTGCAGTTGGCGGTGAGCACGACCGGCGTGCCCGCGGTGGGGCTGGTCGAGCTCGCGCCCAGCGTGCAGATCGGCAGGCTGCCCGCCGTCCCGCCCCAGTTGACGCTCATCGTGACGTCGGGCGCCGGGCCCTTCGCGTTCGACGCGTACAGCGTGTAGCTCTTGCTGCCGGCGGCGGATTGCGTCGTCTGGCAGGTCGCCGACGCGCTCGTGCAGCCGACCCACACGTACTTGGTCGGCGCGTTCGTGCACTGGGCGCTAAGCGTCAGCGTGGAGCCCGGAGCGGGCGTCATGCTGCTGGCGGTGACCGTGCAGTCTGGGGCGCCGGCTGCGGGCGGCGGGACGACCGAGCCGCCGGTGGGCGCGCAGAACGCGACGGGGAAGTTGGGATTGCCGTCGCCCTCGGGCGTGTAGCCCTTGCCCACCATGTAGAAGAACACGGACGGCTGGTCCGTGTACCGGTGGTTGACGTCGGCGCGGTTGTTGTAGAGCCGGTTCACGCGGCCGGTGTCCGCCGGGCACGTGCCGTCGGCGTTCACGGGGAACGCGCGGAAGGCCTCGGCCGTCTCGAACACCCACGTGTCGGGGAACTTGTTCTTGACGTCCTCGCACTCGGAGGCCTTGGCCGAGTAGAAGTGCGAGTCGATGCCCTTGTCCGGGCGCCCGTAGAAGCGGCACACGGGCACCGAGCCCGCGTAGGCGCTGCCGGACTTGATCACCAGGAACCGGTAGCCGGTGCGCACCCAGCCCGCGTGCACGCCGGTGTCGAGGTCGGAGATCTCCTTGGGGGTGATCGTGACGAAGTAGTGGTCGAGGCTCGCGTTGTAGAACTCGACCAGTTCGGCCGTTTCGGTCGCCGGGATGGCCGCGGTGGCGGAGAGCGAGGCCGCCGCGAACAGGGCTCCGAGTAGCTTGCGCAATCGCATGTTCGGTCGCCGGGTGCGACCCCGGCAGGAAGAATGGGCAAATGATCCATTATAGGACACCGCTCCATTCCCCATGGTTCCGCCGGCGGCCGAATTATCGCCGGCGATCGGGCCGACATCGGCGGAATTGGCGACAAGTGTCGCCGTTTGGCGTCAGGCGTTGGCCGCGAGGGGCAGCGCGTCGGGCTGCTCGACCACGGCGTCGATCGCGCGGGTCTTCTGCTCGAGCCCGCGCACCTGCGCGCGGATCGCGGCCTCCTGCTGCTCGAGCTCGGCGATGCGGTCCTCGAGGTCGCCGCTCGCCTGATGAATGCGCCGGATGCTGTCGAGCCGGCGGCGCAGCTGCAGGTGGTGCTCGCGCACCTGCGTCTCGAGCGGCGACATCA
>CAZNSL010000846.1:0-3031 GCA_964574975.1 uncultured Alcaligenaceae bacterium
ACGGGTGTGCCTTTATCGGAGGAGGCACTGGGTTAGTTGCCTTCTCGGAGTCGGCCGGCTTCGTTCGGGCGTCCGACTGACACTCAACCTATAAGTCAGACTCCGACGTCGGGCAAATCGACGGGACAACTTTTTGGCGATTTTTCCCGAAGTCGCGCCACGCCTCAACCACGGTCGTAAACTGAACGATACACCGCATCACCTCGCTAACGCAAACGGCCCCGCGGTTGCCCGCGAGGCCGTTGGGTTGATTCGGAGGCGATCGCGTCACTTGCGTCGCGGTGCGGAAGCCAGCGGTGTCTCCTTCAGCCAGCTCGCGGGGATCGCCCGCCGCTTGGCGTGGTCGCCGGCGAAGTGCCAGTACGCGACTTCCGTCTCGCCCGGCTGCCACGAAAAGTACGCCGGCCGGGTGTTCACGATCGTCGGGAAACCGACCCGCCCGTGGGCCGAGTCGATGACCTTCACACCCAGTCCTTCGAGTTCCGACTTCAGTTCTTTGCGCTTTCGCTCAAGTCCGGTGATTTCGTCCTGAACGAAATAGCGCCGCTTGCGCTCCGGCCACGACAGTTGGCCGCGGTCGCGGTCCAGGCCCTCTTGCTCCCAGAGGAGCGTGCCGAGGTCGTGTTCGACGCGAAGGAGATCGGCGACGACTTGCTGGACCAACGGGAGCATCTTGCTAACGGTCGGCAGGTCGAGGACGATGCCCGAACCCTTGGACGCACGGGAGGGGTTCGACGCCCGCTTCGGAAAACCGTTCATTCCGTACTCCCCTAACTCGTATCGGTGACGGGTGGCCCCGCACCTTCATCATAGGTCGGGAATCAAGGGTGACGACTCCACGGAATCCGCCCCGTCAAGCGCCGCGCCGACGGTGAGCTAGCATCCTGGCCGGTCAATCTCCGCGCCACTGGACGAAACCTTCCAGAGCGTAGAACTCGGGCAGGCCCAGTGCATCGTATACCTGCGCCGTCTGGCGGTTACGGTCCTCCGACCGCTGCCAGAATTCGCGGCGGTCGCTACCGCCGGGGAACATCGCCCGATCTTTTTGACTCTGGTGGCGGAAGATCGATTCACGTTTCCGCTCCAGATGGTCGGGGCTCAAGGGCACGACCCGCTCTAACTCGTGCGGCTCGTATTCTTCCCACGCGCCCCGGTACAACCATACTTCAAACCGCGTGCCACGACCGAACGTTTCTCGCACCGCTTGAAAGATCGCCTCCGCACAGGTCCGGTGCGTCCCGTGCGGGTCCGACAGTTCGCCGGCCACGTAGATTTGCGCCGGCCTCAACCGCTCCAGCAAGGCCACGATGTCCGCGATGTCCTGCGGGTGGATCGGAGCCTTGGCGATCGTGCCGGTGCGGTAAAATCGCAGGTCCATGAACTCCAACTGCTCCGCGGGCACGCCGCACGCCAGGGCCGCCGACCGCGCTTCGGTCGCCCGAATCAGCCCCTTAACCTTAAGAACGTCGTCCGAGTCGGGTTGTCCCTTCGATTTTTCGGCGAACGCCCTTTTTATCCGCTCCGTGACCGTCGCCGTCTGCGTCTCGCCGATGCCGAAGAGCGTGTTGAACTCGTCGATGAAGTCCGTGTAGCGCAGGGCGTCGTGGTCGAACACGGCGATGTTGCCTGACGTCATGTAGGCGATGTGGACTTCGTGCCCTTGCTCGACCAGCCGGATGATCGTGCCGCCCATGCTGATCACGTCGTCGTCCGGGTGCGGGCTGAACACCAGCGCGACCTTCCGGCCAACTTTGTCCCCGGCTCCGAGCGGGGCGTCGCAGATCGTCGCGGTACGATCCTCGAACACCCGTCGGCCGAGCTTGGCCGCCGGCCCGTACTCCCGCAGTAACTCGAACAGGCCGTGGTCGCGGAAGTCGTCGTCGTCGAGCTTGAGGAGTGCTTTCTTAACCTTGAGGCTCAACCAGATGACGGCCTGCCGGATGCGCTCCGGCGTCCAGTCCACGGAGCCTTTCAGCCACGGTTGGCGGACGGCGGTGAGATGCCCGGCCGCGGCCGCGTCGAGCAGGAAGACGCTATCGGGGTGGTTCTGGAGGAAGCTGGCCGCCACCGCGTCGGTCACGTCGCCTTCGACGGCCTTCTGCACGACGGCCGCCTTGTGGTCGCCGAACGCCAGGATGACGATCTTCTTCGCCTCGAGGATGGTGCCGACGCCCATCGTGATCGCTTGGTGCGGCACGTTCTCCTCGCCGAAGAAGCCGCTGGCCGCGTCGCGTCGCGTCACCGGGTCGAGCGTCACCAGGCGCGTCCGGCTGTATTTGGTGCTACCCGGCTCGTTGAAGCCGACGTGCCCCGTGCGGCCGATGCCGAGGATTTGCAGGTCGATGCCGCCGGCCTTCTTGATGAGCAACTCGTAGCGTGCGCAGTAGTCCTCGGCCTCGCCTTCCGGGACGGTCCCGGAGGGGATGTGGACGTTCTGCGGCGCGATGTTGACGTGGTTGAAGAACGTCTCCCGCATCCAGCGGTTGTAGCTGTGCGGATCGTCGGCCGGCATCGGGGAGTATTCGTCGAGGTTGAACGTCACGACGCGCGAGAAGTCGAGGCCGTTTTCCTTGTGCAGCCGAACGAGTTCGCGGTACAGGCCGACCGGCGTGGAACCGGTCGGCAGACCGAGCACGGTCGCCCGGCCGGCCGAGTTGTTCTGCCGGATCAGGCTCTCGATCATCAGCGCCAGGTGCCGGGCGGCCTGGGCACTAGTGTCGAAGACGAGCGTCGGGATCTTCGTGTGCGGGACGTAGTGGGATGTCATGAAACTCGCCGCCGGGCGCGCGAGGGTTAGTTCGGATCGTGCGTGTGTCCCTTCAATTTATTGACGTGGCAGGAGAGGGCGAGGTTCCCGGGCACGGCCGACGCCGGCAGCGACGCGAATGACTCGCCAGTGCGGTGACGGTTGCTACCTTAACCCACGCCATTCCTCGTTCCCAGGCTCTGCCTGGGAACGCGCTGTCTTGCCGGCTCGGCCGGCCGCAACCGCGGTGGGCCATGCCCATGCCGGTTCGGGCGGCGGAGCCGC
>CAZNSL010000847.1:0-3029 GCA_964574975.1 uncultured Alcaligenaceae bacterium
TTACCGCCGCGTCTGGTTCGCGGAGCAGACGGGGGCCGACGTAAACGCCGAGTTGCTGTGGACCGGCGGCATCTACGTCGCCGTCCACCTGGCCATCGCGTGCCTGTTCACCGGGTTGGCGGTGTGGCGGCTACGGGCCGCAGCGGCGAAGTCGCTCGGCGGCGGCGGACTGACCGAGAAGAAGAAAGTCATCCTCAAGGCGGCCCCGCACCCGCCGATCGGCAACCGGCCGGTGTTCTGGAAGGAGCTATACTGCGAGTCGAAGCCGCGACAGCGCTGGCTGGCGCTATTCTTCTCGCGCTGGTTCTTCGTTGCCAGCTTCCTGCCGGCGTGGGTCATCATCGTGTTCCTGCTCGACAATAGCTTCCACAAGCTGGCGTCGTACACGCTCCTGGCGCTGCGCTTCGGCGGGACGCTGGTAGCGTGCGGGCTGATCGTCCGCGTCGGCCTGCAGGCGGCGCGTTCGGTCGGCGTCGAGCGCGACCGCGAGACCTTCGACAGCCTGATGACGACGGAACTGGAGCCGGGCGAGGTGATCGCCGGCAAGTGGTGGGGCGCGTTCCTCTCCGGGCGGATGGTGCTGCTCTGGCTGCTCGTCCACTGGGGGCTGGGTGCCCTCGCGCTGGCGATCAGCGTCTTCGCCATCCCCCTGCTGCTGCTCGCGGTGACGGTGTTCGCCGCGTTCGCCGTCAGCCTCGGCATGCTGTGCGCGGCCCACTGCCGCCGTACGCGCTCGGCCGCGCTGGCGACGCTCTTGATCCTGGTGTTCGGCACGACGCTCGCGCCGTGGGCGCTGGGCAAGCTCGGCGGGGCGCTCGTGCCCGCGCCGGCCCCGACGAGGTTCGCCTGGGGGCCGCCGCCGACGCCCTGGCCGGAGAGCGTGGCCGAGGGTCTCAGCCCGCCCTTGGCGCTGGCGGCCTGCGTCCTGCGGTCGGGCTATTTCGACGCGATCTACACCTGGAACTACGGCCAGGGCGACCGGCTCGCGACCGAGACGGTGTTCGCCCTGTTTTTCGCCATGTGCTTCTACTCGGCGCTCGCGCTCGCCCTGGCCGCGCTGGCGGCCCGGAGGTTCCGCGCGTCGCTGCCGGGGCACTGGAAACGTTCTGCCGCCCGTGCTCCGGCGCGCGACGAATCGCGACGACGCGAACCGGTCCCGATGGGGTGACGCGATGCCCGTGGTGGGTCCGCTCTTCCGGCACGAACTGGTCCGCATCGCCCGACGGCAGCGGGTGACGCTGTGGCGGACGGTCTACGCACTCGTCCTGCTCGGCATCGCGGCCCTGACGTTCGCGACGGCGACCGGCGGCTTCGCCCGGGCGATTCCATTCCGGTCGGCCTCCCGTCTCGCCGACGGCTTGTTCATCGGGCTATTGGTCCTTCAGTTCGTTCTGGGGGCGGCGCTGATCCCGCAGTGGACGGCCGACGCCGTCGCCGGCGAGAAGGAGCGGCAGACGCTGACGTTCTTGCTCCTCACCGACCTGACGAGCCGCGAAGTCGTTCTCGGCAAGTTGGCCGCCCGGCTGACTCAGGTGCTAACCTTCTTGCTGGCCGGAGTGCCGGTAATGCTGGCACTACACCTCTACGGCGGCGCGGACGTTGAGTTCGCCCTGTGCATCTGTGCGGCGCTGGCAGCGACGCTTCTGAGCGGCAGCGGGGCGGCCATCCTCGCATCGGTCACGGAACGGACTACGAAACTGGCGACCAAGCGTGCGGCACAGCTCTTCGCCGCGTTCACCTTCTGGCCGATGGTCGCCAGTTGGGTCTGCCGGGCCTGGCCCGGCATCGGCCGCTTTCCGCAGTCGGCCGGCTGGGCAACGCCGTTTGTCGTGGACGACCTAGTCGAATGGATCAACATCGGCAACCCGCTATATGTCGGCGGGCAACTCGCCGACCTGCGCGGTGCCGGCCGCTCGGTCGCCGATGCCGTCTACCCGTTGGCCCGCGATTACACGCTGTTCCACCTGGCCGCGGCGGTCATCTGCGTGGTCCTGGCGGTGCGGCGTCTGCGACCGACGCACGCGGCCGAGGGCGATGGCCCGCCGCGACCGCGCGAGGACGTGCCGAAGTTCCTGCGACCACCACCGCGTCCGGCTGTCGGCCGCTGGCCGGTGTACTGGAAGTCGCTCTACTGCGACGCCCGCCTCGGCCGAACGATGTGGCAGTACAACCTGCTCCGCGCGACGTACGTCCTGAGCTTTCTCGTGGTGCCGGGCGTGCTGCTGGCGATTGCCGTCCAGTCTCGCAGCATGACGGGCGTCGCGGAAACGGCACAGGTTTTCGTTCGCGGACTGACGACGATGATCCTGGCGGCCCTGTGCTTGCACGCGGGCGGTCTCGCCGCCATGACGATCGGCCGCGAGCGGCAGAAGAAAACGCTCGACGAGTTGTTGCTGACGGACCTCACAGCGGAAGAGATACTCGGTCAAAAGTGGCTGGCGAGTTTCTGGTCGGCCCGCTGGGTGTTACTGTGGGTCCTGGTGCAGTGGGCGACGGGGTTGGCGCTGAAGGTGCTGCACCCGCTTGCCGTGCTGCCGCTGGCCCTGGCGTGGACGGCATTCGCGGCGGCCGCGACCAGTCTCGGCCTGTACTGGTCGGTGCGGACGACGACGACTCAGCGGGCAAACGCCCTTACCGGCCTGTGCGGCTTCGCCCTGTTGGCCGCGCCGGTGGCGGCGACGATGGTCGTTCTGCTGGCGACCGACGGCCGGAGCGGCACGTGGTTACTGGCGCTGACGCCGCCGGGGGCGCTCGGCCTGCTAGCGTTCTCGCCGGACGATTGGGTGCGGGTGACGCGCGGCGACCCGATGGCGGTTGACCTCGCGATCGGGAGCATCGCCTGTGTCGCGTTGCACGCACTCCTGGCGTGGCGGTTGTGGCGGGCCGCGTGTCGGCGGTTTCCCACGATGATCGGGCGGGTGTGAGCGGATGGAAACGCCGTGGGTGTATGGGTGCCATGCTTGCCGCTTTGGGCAAGCATGGGTCGGCGCGAAGACATGCTTGCCCAAAGCGGCAAGCATGGCACCCAA
>CAZNSL010000848.1:0-3028 GCA_964574975.1 uncultured Alcaligenaceae bacterium
GTCCTCAACGAAGAACTCCTGGAACTCGTCGACGATCAGCAGGATGCGCGATAGCGGCTTGCCGTCCTCGGCCCGGAAGCCGGCCACGTCCTGCACGCCGGCGGCGCGGTACAAGTCGCCGCGGCGCTTCAGTTCCGCGTCGAGCCGCTGCAAGACGCTCAGGCCGAACTCGCGCTCGCTCTCAACGGCGATCACCCGCGCGTGCGGCAGGTCGTGCGTCGCGTACGTCTTGAACTCGACGCCTTTCTTGAAGTCGATCAGGTACAGCTCGACCTCCTCCGGGCCGTAATGCAGCGCCAGGTTCGTGATCAAGGCGTGCAACAGCGTCGACTTGCCGGAGCCGGTCTTGCCGGCGACCAAGGCGTGCTGCGACGTGCCCTTGCCCAGCGCGAGGAACTGCCGCTTGGTCGCGCCGGCCCGTCCGAGCGGCACGGCGATGCCGCCGCGGCTGTCGTTCGTCCACCAGTCGGCCGGCGGCGGAGCGATGAAGCTGAAATCGACTTCGACCCGGCTCGCGTCCTTGGCCAGCGCGCCGACGGCGTTGACCGCCTTCGCCACGGTGCCGGGGTCCGGCGGGGCGTCGAGCGTCAGCGGGAACGGGCCGAAGTCCGCGTCCTCCCAGCGGTAACGCGCCCCCTGCCACGGAAGCCGCAGCGACACCGCTTCCAGGTCGGCCAGCTCGAAGCCCTGCGGCACCGGCTGCTTCAGGTCCACGCTGACGAAGGCGTACACGCCGCAGCTCGCCCCGCTCGACGCGATGCTCACCAGCCGCCGGCACGCCTCGGCCGTGAAGTTCACCGGGAAGTTCGCCACCACCAGCACCCGGTACGGCTCGGCTACCTCGCCGGCCTGGGCGTTGTACTCCTCGATCGAGGCGTACTGATTGCGCAGGTACTTCTGGATCACGTTCTCCATGTGCCCGGTCAGGTCCGTCAGGCGCTTCTCGATGTGCGACGCTTCCGTCCAAATGCGGCTACCGACGAGTTGCTCGTCGTAGTCGGCGAGGTGCATGAACGTGGCGAAGTTCTCGCCGAGGCCCACGGGGTCCACGATGGTGAAGCGCACCTTACCCGGCGGCAGCGACGTGAGGCAGCGCAGCATAATCGCTTGGAGCGACTGCACCGCGGCGGTGCGGCCCGGCCCATCGGCGGTGAACACCGTCGAGCAGCGTTGCGGGAACGGCAACAGAGCCGGTGCGACGAACTTGTCCGGCGCGAAGCGCGGTAGGCGATCGTCGTCCGGCTGGCCGCCGACGAACGCCGACACGTCCACGGCCAACTCGCCGAAGCGCATCGCCGTCGGCACCGTCGCCGGCGGCTTCCATTTCGTCCAGTCCGGGCCGTGCCAGTCGGGGAACAGCCGCGCGTCCTCGCCGCGGATTTCGGCGAGCAAGGCGGTGTTGCGGGCAACGGCCTCTCGCCAGGCGTCGGCCAGGGCCGCGAACGCCTCGTCGCGGCGACGCTCGAACTCCGCCTGGTCGGCGTCGTGCTTGGCGGTCAACTCGGCGATGGCGCGGTCGGCCGTGCCGTTGACCGACGCGAGCCGGGCCTTGTGGCCGGTGTCGATCTCGTGGATGGCGAGGTCGCGCTGGGCGACCAGCGCGGCGGACTGGTCGGCGTAGTTGCGGTCGAGGGTGCCGATCTCGGCCTCGCGGGCGGCAGCCAGGGTGGTGAGCTGTTCGCGCTCGAGCTTGTCGGCCGTGTGGACCTCGGTGCGATGGCTGCGTGCCGCCTCGGCGATCTCGACCTTGGCCCGGCTCTCGGCCGCGATGTGACCGTGGCTGCGCAGTTCCTCGGCCCGCGAGAGGGCGGCGAACAGCGGCTTGGTGACGGCGGCCCCGGTCGCGCGCGCCCGCAGGCCGAGCAGCCAGCGCAGCCCCGCGCCGACGACGGCCGCGACCACGGTAGCGAGGATCGGCCCCAGATACCACGGGTCCACGAAGAAGCCGCACAGTGCGACGGCCGTCCACAGTGCGAAGACGATGACCAGCCAGCGGTCGCGCGCCAGAAGCCGCGGGGCGATCAGGCCGCGCAGGTTGGCGAGTTGCTGTTTCGCCTCCTCGATCCGCTCGACGAGTTCGTCCGGTACGTCGTCCACGGCGGGCAGGGGCGAGTTGCCGAAGCCGCTGATACCCGCGGGGACCAGCGACCACTGGCGGAGTTGCTCGATGGCCTGTTCGCGCAGGTCGGCGATGCTGCCGCCGCCCTCGGCTTCGGCGAACTTGCGCTGGAGGTTGTGGCGAACGCTGTCGCTCTTCTTGGTGCGCGCTTCTAGTGTCGCGTCCTGCGCCCAGACCGTCTCCTGGTGGGCGGTGCGGATCGACTCCTCCTCCGCGTCGAATCGGTCCATGGCGTCTTGCCGGGCCTTGCCGTAGTGAGCCTTGGCCGCCTTCAGGTCGGCCTCGTTGCTAGCGAGACTGTGGTCGCGGACGCCGCGGTAGCGCTCCTCCTCGGTAGCGAGGTCGCGCTTGCGGCGCTTCTCGGCGGCGTCGCGACCCGTCTCGAAGGTACGGCGGGCGGCGGCGCTGGCCGAGGAGTACGCGGACGCCGTCTCGGATTCCGCCTTGGCGCGGACGGCGCAGGCGGCTTGTAGATCGCGCAGAAGTTCGCGGACGCGGGCGGTGGACAGCGGGGTCGGCATGGCGGCGTGAGGTTCCGAAGGACAGCGGGCGGTCTACTCGCACTCGGCGCGCATCTGCGTCAGCACGGCGGAGAGGCGGTCGGTGGCTCGCAGGGCGGCGACGACGTGCGGGCCGATCGGCTCCCAGTAGTTCTCCTCGAACGGACGGCCGGTGGCGTCGTTCCAGCCGGAGCGGGTCTCGTCCCAACGAGCTTGCAGCACCTTGAACGCCTCGTGCAACTTCGCGCGGCCGGTGGTCAGGTTCATGGGTCTTCTCCCCCCTCTCGCCGGGGGGGGGGGGGGGGGGGGGGGGGGGGGGGGGGGGGGGTTTGGTGTGGGGGGGGGGGGGGGGTAGAAAAAGTGGGGGGGGGGGGGGGGGGGGGGGGGGGGGGGGGGGGGGGGGGGGGGG
>CAZNSL010000849.1:0-3025 GCA_964574975.1 uncultured Alcaligenaceae bacterium
GGGATTCTCAACCGCAAGGACTTACGGCAAGTCCAACACTGGGTGAACTCCAGGCAGATAGCGGTTGCAATCGCACCGCGGCCGCGCGACAATGCGGGTATTCTTCCTCTCCTCCGGAGGCCCGCCCGTGTCCGACCAACCGACTCTGCCACCCGACCCCGACGCCACCCTCGCACCGCCAGCCGCCGTCGCGGCTACACTGCCGCCGGCGGCCGAGCGCGTCGGCCGCTACGTAATCCGCGGCGAACTGGGCGAGGGTAGCTTCGGCGTGGTCTACCGCGCCTACGACCCGCAGCTTGACCGCGAGGTCGCGCTCAAGGTCGCCAAGGCGTTCGACGACCCGTCCAAGCGAGAGCGTTTCCGCCGCGAGGCCAAAGCGGCCGCCGGCCTGCGCCACCCGAACATCGTGCCGCTCTACGAGGCCGGCGAGGCCGACGGCCGGGCGTACCTCGCCAGTGCCTACATCGACGGCACCACGCTGCACGATGCCTTGGGCGAGAGACCGATGGAGCCGCGACGGGCGGCGGAGTTGGTGCGGAAGCTGGCCGACGCGGTGGCCTACGCCCACTCGCAGGGGGTGATCCACCGCGATGTGAAGTGCAGCAACGTGATGCTCGACGCGGCCGGCGAACCGCACTTGTTGGACTTCGGCCTGGCCCGGCGGCTGGAGGACTCGGCCATCATGACGCAGGACGGCACGGTGCTGGGCACGCCAGCGTATCTGGCCCCCGAGGTCTGCGAGGGCAAGGCAAGCCGCTGGAGCCCGGCGGCCGACCAGTACGCGCTAGGCGTGCTGCTGTACGAACTGCTGACGGGCCGGGTGCCGTTCGAGGGGCCGACGGCGGTGGTGCTGGCACTGCACCAAACGCAGGAGCCAGCCACCCTCTCGACGATGAATCCGGCGGTTCCGCGCGATCTGGAGGCCGTGTGCCGCAAGTGTTTGGAGAAGGAGCCGGGGCGGCGCTACAGCGGCTGTGCCGACTTGGCCGACGATTTGGGTCGGTGGGTCGGCGGCTTGCCGACAGCGGCGCGGCCGCTGTCGGCGGGCGAGCGATTACGGCGCTGGGCGAGTCGCAACCGCGCGCTGGCGACGGCGTTGACGGCGGCAGTTGTGTTTCTCGTCGGCGGGGCCGTGACGTCCGCGTCGTATGCGGTCCAGGCGAATCGGCTGGTCCACCAACTCGACAGCGCGACCCAGCAGCGTGCTACCACGGTGCGGCGAATCATCAAGTTCTTCCGTCACTTCCCGGAGGCCGGGGCGTTGCCGGACGATGAACTCATCGCCAGATTCTTGGACGCGAACCGCGACCTGACGATGGAGGATTTTCGGAACGCAGTTCGACCCACAAGATGTAATGAATTCTCGCAAGCCCAGTTGACTGGGAGTCCAGACGGCGGAAGTAGTATTCCCTTCTTGGTCGGAGATTGAGTGTGGCCAGGCAGCCTGGATCATCGTTCGCACCGGCCGTATCGCCATCGCCGGGCGCGTCGGCGCGCCCGGCGGCTCCTTTGCTGCCAGTTGGCCCGGCCTCGCCTCGCTCGCCGACTGGTGAACCTCGGCCACGGCGGTATAATCGCGTTTGGGAATGAACCGACGGAGGGCCGACCGTGACGAAATTGATTCTCGACGACGACTTGCGGGCCAAACTCGACCTGCGGGCCGCGACGACCGAACTGTGCGAGCCGGATGGCTCGGCCGTGGGCTACGTCCTGTCCGTCGAGACCTACCGCCGCCTGCTCGCCGATGCCATCATGGCCGCCCACCCCGACGATCGGGCCGAGCGGGCTTGGGACGAGTACCTCCGCCAGGCCGGCGTCGCCACGCATAACGTCTGGGAGGTGGTCGAACGCCGGCTCGCTGCCCGCGAGGGGGCCGCGTGAGCTACACCCTATTTTGGCCCGATTCGGTCCTCGATCTCCTAACCGATCACTACCTGGCCGCGCGGCTCGACGGCCGCGGTGATGAGTTCCGCCGGGCCGTCCAGGGCATGGAGTCGGACCTGGCTCGCGACCCCTTCGCCGTCGGTGAATCGCGCGGCGGAGGCGACCGCCTCGTCTACGACCTGCCGGCCAGCCTTCGGTATCGCGTCGATGTCGCGAACCGAATCGTCACCATCCGCAGTGTCGCATATCACCCCTGAGCGTCGCCGTCGGACGGGCCTGCGCCGCCGCAACCGTCGACTTTCGGCCGGGGGTGCCGGGTCGAATTGAGCGCTCACATTGCAATGCCGACCAGCACGTCGTAGCAGGCGTGCGCCCCGGCCGCGACGCCGAAGCCGCGCAGGCGGTACACCACCGTGAAGTACAGCCCGGCCAGCGCCCGGAACAGGAAGTTGAAGCCATCAATCGGTTCACCGTGTGGCCCGAGGTGATGCGCCGCTGCGAACAACAACGACGACGCCACCGCCGCTAGCACCGTCGCCCCCTTCGCGCCCAGGACCGACGACAGGACGAACGTCAGGCCGCCGAAGAGGATCATCCGGAACATCACTTCTTCGTAGATGCCCGCGCCCAGGTACGTCACCACCTGACTGGCGGCCGCGGCGTTCAGGGTCAACGGCTTCGTCGAAAGGGCCGTGCCCAGCCAGTCGAGCGCCGGGGCGTACAGGCGACTGACCATCCACAGGGCGAGCGCGTTGGCGATACTCTCAATGGCCATGCCGAGGCACAGGCTTGGCGCATCGTCGGGGATCGAGTCGCGCTTGCGCAAAAACCAGATGACGACGATGGCCACAACCACGGCCGGGGCGGCGATTGGATGTCGTACGCCGAGGGCGGTCAGGCCGTCGCGGGTCCAGGCATCGGCCCCGTTGCGTATGGTCGCGGCGTCCGTCCCGCCGAGCGAATGGACGCCCCATTCGTAAGCGACGAGCATCGGCGCGAGGAACAACAGGCAGGGGCCGGGGTGGCGTGTCGCTTGCCAGTAGGACATGAGCGGGCATTCCCGTAGGGTGGGACGAGTTTGGCGGCGGCCCCCCCCCACCCCCACCCCCCGCGCCCGCGCCGGGGGGGGCGCCCCACCCGG
>CAZNSL010000850.1:0-3022 GCA_964574975.1 uncultured Alcaligenaceae bacterium
GGCGCGTCCGCCAGGGGCACGGCGGCCCCGACGGCCCAGGTGCGGGCCGCTCCGTCGCGGCCGGTCGTGAGTAGGCGCAGGCCGTCAGGGCAGCAGGCAACTGCCAGCGCGGCCCCGCGGTGGGCCGGCCCGTCCCAGGCGTGGCCGGCGCAGAGGCCCTTGAGGTAGTGCCACTCCCAGCCCCGGCGGTCGGGGTGGCAGGCGTCGAGGAAGCCCTCGGCTTGTGCGATGTTGTGGGCGCGCCATTCGGTATGGGCCAACGCGACCTCGTGGAAGTAGCGGAACGCCTCGGCCTGGTCCTGCGCCGTCCGCTCCGCGGCCAGGGCGTCCCCGAGGGCCTCGTTCGCCCGGGCCAGTCGCGCGTCGTAGGCGAGGCCGGCCGCCAGCGCTCCCAGCGCCAGCACCGCCACGGCACTGACGGCCGCCAGCGCCGCCGCCGCCGGCCGGCGGCGCGCCCACTTCCACACGCGGCCTACGGCGGACGTGGGCCGGGCCAGCGTCGGCTTACCGGCGAGAAACCGGTCGAGGTCGTCGGCCAGCGCGGCCGCGCTGCCGTAGCGCGCCGTCGGTTGCTTGGCGAGGCACTTCAGGCAGATCGCTTCCAGGTCAGTGGGAAGGCCGAGTTGGAAGCGGCCCGGCGGGACAGGATCGGCGTGCCGCACCTGCACCAGCGTCTCCAGCGGGTCCGCCCCGCGGAACGGCGGCCGGCCGGTCAGCAGTTCGTACAGGACACCACCGAGAGCGTAGACGTCCGCAGCCGGCCCGACGGCATCTCCCGCCGCCTGCTCTGGGGCCATGTAGCTCGGCGTACCGAGGATGACGCCGGTGCGGGTCAGGCCGGAGTCGAGATCGAGGCGCTTCGCCAGTCCGAAGTCGGCGATCTTCAGGTGATCGGTGATCGGTGCCAGGAGGACGTTCGCCGGCTTCAAGTCGCGGTGCAGCACGCCGCGCTCGTGGGCGTGCTGCCCGGCGCGGGCGAGGGTGGCGACCAGGATGGCCGACGGGGCCGGCGGTTGCGGCGTGCCGGCGACCCGCTCGGCCAGGCTGCCGCCGCCGACGTACTCCAGCACCAGGTACGGCCGGCCGCCGCACTCGCCGACTTCGTAGACGGGCACGATGTTCGGGTGCTGGAGCCGGGCCGCCGCCTCGGCTTCGGCGCGGAAACGGGCCAGGGCGTCGGCGTCGCTGCGGTCGCGCAGCACTTTCACAGCCACGGCCCGGTCGAGGCTCACCTGCTGGGCCAGGAAGACGACGCCCATGCCGCCGCGTCCCAGCTCGCGGACAAGGTCGTAACCCGGCAGCCCGGGCCAGTCGGCGGCGTCCGCAGCCGCCGGCCGGTCGGCGGCCGCCGGACCACAGTGGGCCAGCCGTTCGATGAAGGTTGCGTCGCGGGCCGGCGGCGGCGCAGCGAAAGGGGCCAGCAGGCTGCGCCACCGGCCGGCGGCCGGCACGTTTGTCAGTTCGTCGAGCCGGCCCTGGCACGCGGGACAGCCGCCGAGGTGGTCTTCGAGCGGGCCGCGTTCGCCGTCGGCGAGCGACTCGCTCAGGAGCCGCGACAGGAGTTCGGGCGTGGGGCAGGTCATCGCGGCCTCCGCGGGCTACCGCCCTGCCTCCAGGGTCGCCACGCACTCCTGGAGCATCTTCTGCACGCGGCCCTTGGCCACGAACACCGTCGCCACCTTCATCCCGAGTTGCCCCGCCGCTTCGGCCGCCGGCCGGCCCTCCAGCGCGGTCAGCCGGAAGGCGTCCCAGGTGGCCGGGGCGACCCGCAGCCGCACCTGGGCGGCGGCCGCCTCCAGCAGTTCGCGGTCGTACTCCTCGTCGAGCGCACGCAGCAGGTCGTCGCGCGCCGCGATAGTGCCGAGCAGTTCCAGCACGCCGCTGTCGCCGCTGCCGCGGCCCGGACGCTTCTGGGCTTCGAGCCAGTCGCACCACGCCGCGTGGGCGACCGTCTTCAGCCAGGCGCGGAAACTGCGCGCGGCGTCGTAGCGGAAGGTCCGCATTTGCCGGGCGACCCGGAGCAGCACGTCCTGCGCGACGTCCTCGGCGTCCGCGTCCTGGAGCCGCCAGTGCCGGCACCAGCCCAGCACCTGTCGGCCGTAGCGGCGGACGAACTCGTCCCAGGACGCCCCGTCGTTCGGGTCGGCCCCCAAACGGGCCAGCAGGCTGGCGCTGGTTCTGTCGGTTACGGCCGGTCGGTTGCTCAACGGTACTCCCCTCGGGGCCGAGCCTGACGGCCCCAATCTACCATGATCGTTCGCGGCGCGGCGGCCGTCCAATTCCGGTAGCCGGAAAAAAAAATGCGGCGCGCTGTTAGGTCTGGGACGGCCAAGCCGAACTCCCTTCGTCCCGCGACACGACTGATCCTTGGGAGTCTGCCATGAACCGACCGCACCGCAGCGCCGCCCGGCGGTTGAATCTCGCCGCCCTGGAAGATCGTTCCGCCCCGGCCGTGTTCACCGTCTCCACTACGGCCGACACGCCGTACTCGGTCTCAACGCCGGACCAGCCGGTTTCGCTGCGTGCGGCCGTCATGCTGGCCAACCTCACGCCCGGGTCGGACACAGTCGTGCTGCCTGCGGGGACGTACGCGCTGACCCGCGCCCCGTCCGCCGCGAACGACCATGCCACCGGCGACCTCAACGTCACGGAAGCCGTGACGATCACCGGGGCCGGGGCCGCGACGACGGTCATCGACGGCGGCCGGATCGACCGCGTGTTCCGCGTCGTCAACGCCGGCACCGTGTCGTTCAGTGGACTAACGATCCGCAACGGCCTGGCCCGCGGGGCCGACCGCCCGGCGGGCGCGAACGGCACGGCATCGAGTTGGAACGGCGTGGCGGGCGAGGCCGGCGGCGCGGGCGAAGGCGGCGGGTTGTACGCCGACGGCACGTCCGTGACCCTGACCGATTGCGTGGTCGCCAACAACGAGGCCCGCGGCGGCACCGGCGGCGACGGCGGCGATGGCCGCGACGGGCAGACCGGCGAGGTTCACGGCCAGCCGGGCGGCCACGCCGGCGAC
>CAZNSL010000851.1:0-3019 GCA_964574975.1 uncultured Alcaligenaceae bacterium
AGGCGTTTCGGCGGGCTTTGGTGGACAAGGAAGCCCAAGACCCCGCCGTGCGCCAGCGCCTCATGGAAGCAATCATGTCGCAACAGCAACTCATGGCCGCCGAGGCCGCGATGCTGGCCCCGCCGGGCGGTGCTGGCGCTCCCGGTGGTACCGCTCCGACTGAGCCGCAGGCCGCCGTTCCGACGACGCTCGGTGAGGCGATCGAGCAGTTGGCGCTCGGCGCGGCCTAACCGACTGTCGCTAGTACCCTTGACAACTCGGACCACCACCTGTAGTATCTGGCGGGACAGGTGGCCGGGTATACCCATAACCCACCACGTCCTTACGCGGTGGTCCACAACCCTCACGCGAGGCCGGACCGACCGATCGGAGTCACGATGCCCGACCAGAACCCGGCGAATGCGAGCGGCGGACAACCCACGAACGTCGGGACACCCCCCGGCGGCGCGGCCCCGGCGAACCAGACGCCCACGACCGACAACCAACCGAAGATCGACCCCCAAGAGTTTGCGCGATTGCAGCGGCTGGAGCAGCAGTACACGGGCTCCCGGCAGTTGTACGACAAGGTTCGCGGACACTTTGCGGACGACGCCCAGATGGAGCAGGCCGCCCAGTTCTACAAGGCGATGCAGGCCAAGAAGATCGACCCCAAGTCGTTCCTCGCGGCCATGAGCGACCCGGAACCGGACGGCAAGCCCCAGCAGCCCGAGGACATCGACTCGCGGGTGCAGGCGTTGCTCGACAAACGTGAACGCGAGCGTGCGGAGCGAGAGCACCGCACGGCGGCGGAGTCCGAGTTTTCCGAACTGGCCGACGAGAAGATCGAGAGCCTGTTCGGGCACACGAAGGACACGCCGGCGGAGTTGAAGGCACTCGCGCAGGCCGCCATGTTGGGCGCGTACGCGAAGGGCCGCAAGCCCTACCCGGACGGGCACCCGCTGGCGGGCCAGTACGCTCCGCTTGGGCCCGAGGGCTTGAAGGCGGCCCAGGCGCAGGTCAAGGGTTGGTTCGAGGCAGCATTGAAGTCGGCCAAGGCATCGGTGGCATCGCAGATCGGGAACGCGGCACGGAAAGCCTCCACTCCGGCAGGCAACGCCGGCGGCCAACAGGCCGCCACACCCGAATCCGATTCTTCACCGACCTCTCTGGAAGAACACTTTGCACGAGCCCACGCGGCGGCAAAGGCGTCTCTCGTCCGGTAGACGTGCGGGAAGAGTCCTAGCAAGGACGCCTCCCAATGGCCATTCCCTTTGACGACGCACAGACGTGGCTGACGTACCAGTCGGCCATGATCCGGCAGATCTATCACCCGAAGTACATCCAGCAGGTCAACCGCTTCGGCAGCCGAACCAACCGGCTTTTCAACGCCTCGAAGCGCACGATCGAGGGCGACGGCGTGAACGTGCAGGTCCAGGACCGCCGCCTCTACGGGGCTCGGTTCCAGGCCGACCGCAACGCCGACTTCGGCCGCGCCCGCACGTTCGGGTCGGCAACGTACAAGGTGACGATGAGCGACACGCCGACGGCGAGTGACTTCCGCCGCCTTGGCCTGCCGCTCCAGGTCAGCCATGACGACGTGAACCGGCTCTACAAGGACGAGGTATCGTCCGACAACTACATCACGCGGCTCACCAAGGAGGCGATGGAGAATCTGACGGAGACGATGGCGCTCCACCAACACCTCGACCGCACGGCCTTGCTCGGCACCGTGAGCGGCACGCCGCGCATGAACGACAACCGCCTGTTCGCCTCGTGCTCGGCGCTCGCGGCCACAGGCGGCGCGCGAATCGTCCTGACCGGCGGGTCGCTGGCGGCGGTCCCGCCCAACCTGGAACTCGACATCTTCCCGTCGGGCAGTTCGGTCAAGCGGTTCTCGGTTATCGTGACCGACTACAACCCGCGCGACAACTCGGTCGGTCTGTACGGCGCTGGTGCCGACGGACAGGTGGACACGTCCATCAGCCTCGCGGCCCTGGCGTCCACCGACGAACTCTACATCTCGGGCGAGCGCAACGCCGGCCCCATCCTCATCAGCGACTGGTTCCGTGAGCCAACCACGGGCGACTCGTTCTACGGCAAGGACCGCACTTCGCCGCTCAACCGCTGGATGCTGCCGCACAAGAGCGGCCCCACCACCAACACGCTTTTTACCCGGACCTTCCTCGACAACGCAATGACCGAGATGGGCTACATCACCGAAGACCCGGAGGGCGGGTACCAGTGCATCACCACGATGGAACTGGAGCAGCGCTACCGGCAGGAAATCGGCAACGACGTGCTCGTGCAGTACCCGACCGCCGAGCAGCAGGGCAAACTCGTGGCCTCCTACGGGTTTGACGCGGCGCTCTACCGCCACCCGACGGCGGGCCGCATCGTGCTGACCCCCGACGCCTTCGCGCCGCCGAACAAGATTCGGTTCCTGCGCATCGGCGACTGGGAGATGCAGTATTACGGCAGCAACACCTTCGAGTGGCTTCCCGGCTGGGTCGGGAACTGGTCGCGCATGCAGTCGTCCACCCCTGGCGGCGGCTACACCACGACCTACCGCATGGAGGGCATGCTGTCGCTCGCCGGTATCTGCACCTTCCCGCGGCGTCAGTTGGAGATTGGCAACGTCACCGCGGCCTAACCGCCGTCTTTCCACGCCCGCCCGCGTCGTGAAATCCTCTCCGGCGCGGGCTTTGATGAAGTACGACAACCTCATTCCGATCGAAGAGGCCCGAGCCGGGTGCTGCGGCATGGATGAGTGGCAAATGCGCGACACGCGGAGGCTCTGCCGCGAGGTGACGGGCCGGACCAACACCCGCGCGTGGGTGGACAAGGCGCGGGCCGACCTGTGCTTTGGCTACCACCACAGCGAGGACGGGTTCGTCGCGTTGGTGGGGCTTCCGGCTGCCATGACCCGCCTGTACCACGACCTCGCGTGGTCGCATTGGGTCGGTTTCGATCCTCTCGCCAACCGCGGGGCCGACCAGTTCGTCCGCATCATCCAACTCGCCAAGGTGAGCCCGGAGACCAA
>CAZNSL010000852.1:0-3010 GCA_964574975.1 uncultured Alcaligenaceae bacterium
GATGACGGCAATCTGTCCGGCGTCCACGGCCCCGCCGCCGGCGAGGCCGGCCTGCTGGTCGTCGGAAGTCGGCATCACCAGCGGGCGGACGCCGACGCCGTGCGACTCGGCCAATGCTCCGACTGGGTGGTTGTGATCGACGATGGTCGGTAGACACTGGCGGGCAAGCGTCCGGTACTCGGGCGAAGCAATGGCGTCGAGCATCCCGGTCGCCCAGCGACAGGTCCGTAAGTCCATGATGCCGGTCGATGCCGCGGCCGAGACGCTGACGCAGTCGAAGCGATCGGTCAGGAAGCCGGCGACGAGCGAGCCGTGTTGGATCGCCCACTTCGTACGTTGCCAGTCGGCTCTCGGCAACGTGGTCTCGTCTTTGACGAGATGACTGAGGCTGTAGCGAATCGCGTAAGGCCCGCCGGTCCGTTCGCGGGCACGGTCCTGGCCGCCGAGTCGCCGTAACCCCTCGGCATGGTACGCCGCGAGTGTCTGGTCGTTCCAACAGATGGCCCGGCGAATCTGAGCGTTATCGGCGTCGATTCGCCCCGCCGTGTGGTGTGTGGCGCTAATGCCAACGACGCGCCAGTCTTCGAGCCGGCCAAGCTCGCGCAGCCGTGCTACCATCGAGCGCACCGCCGCTCGCACCTGGCCTTCGAGTTGGCACAGGTTCAGTTCGCTGACGCCGCCGTCGGTCCACAGGTCGGTCGGCAGCCGCACCTCGGCGAGCGCGTTGCCGGACGTGTCGAACGCCAGCCCCTTGACGGAGCCGGTCGAGAAGTCGAACCCGGTGACGACCGCGGATTCGGGAATGTGGCGGAGGGTGGCGGTCATGGTGGTGTCAGTTTAGCGACGCATCGCGGATGCGTCGCTGAACGACCTCGCACCGCTATTGTGTGAGGCGGGGCGGACGGTTTCCACTGCGTCCGTTACACTGAATTTGAACCCTCCCCCGACTGTCGCTCGGAGCCACCGCCGTGAATCGCTTCCTCCTTGCCGTGGCCTTTGCGGCTACGTCCGTCGGCGCATCTGCCGGCGAACCGATCCGCCTTCCCAACAACCCCAGCCTGTCCCCGGACGGGTCGCTGGTCGCGTTCGACTGGAACGGCGACGTGTGGATCGCGTCGACGGCCGGCGGCGTCGCCAAGCCGCTGACGCAGCACCCGGCCAACGACCGCATGCCCCACTTTTCGCCCGACGGCAAGACGGTTGCCTTCATCAGCGACCGCGAGGGCGGCAACCAGGCGTACGTCGTCTCCACCGAGGGCGGCGCGCCGAAGCAGTTGACGCACCATACCGAGGGTTGCACCCTCGCCGGCTGGACGCCCGACGGCGGCAAGCTCCTCGTCCACGCTAACCGCGACCACAGTTGGGGCCGCGGCGGCGGGCGATTCTTCACGGTGTCGGCCCAGGAGCGCTCCGCCGAGGACGTGCTGTTCGACGACTACGGCACGGCCGGGGCGCTGTCGCCCGACGGCAAGCAACTCTTGTTCGTCCGCGAGGGGGCACAGTGGTGGCGCAAAGGCTACCACGGCTCGCAGGCAGCGCAAATCTGGATGTACGACTTGGCCGCGAAGGGGTTCCGCAAGCTGCTCGACCCGCCGTTCGGGGCGCTGTGGCCGCAGTGGAAGGGCGATGGCCGCGGGTTCTTCTACGTCAACGGTCAGGGCGGCGTCTTCAATCTCTGGGAGTTCGACCTCGCCTCCGGCGAGAACAAGCAGCTCACCAAGTTCGACGAGTCGGTCGTCTTCCCGACGGTCAGCCGCGATGGCTCGACGGTGGTGTTCCGCGTCCTGTTCGACCTGTATCGCTTCAAGCCCGGCTCCGGCGCACCGCCCGAAAAGATCGCCCTCGAACACGCCGCCGATCGCGTGCACGATCGCAAGGAACGCCGCACGCTGGCCACGGCCACTGACGTCGCGTTCTCCAACGACGGCCTCGATGTCGCGTTCGTCGCCGGCGGCGACCTGTGGGTGATGGACACGGAGTTGCGCGAGCCGAAGCAGATCACGAAGACGTCCGAGCTGGAGGCCTCGCCCGTTTTTTCGCCGGAAGGCGACAGCATCTACTTCCTCAGCGACGCCGGCGGTGCGACCGAAGTCTGGCGGGCCACCCGCGGCGACAAGTCGAAGTACTGGTTCCAGAACGCGAAGTTCGAGCTCGAAAAGCTGACGACAGACGGTGCGGCCAAGTCCGACCTGACCTGGAGCCCCGACGGCAGCAAACTAGCGTTCCTGAAGGATCGCGGCTCGCTGTGGACCATGGACCCGCGCGGGCAGAACGCGAAGCAGATCGTCAAGTCGTTCTCGCCCGTGCAGTACGACTGGTCGCCAGACAGCAAATGGATGGTCGCGTCCTACGAGGACACCGAGTTCAACCGCGACATCTACCTGTTGCCGGTGGACGGCTCGAAGCCACCGGTGAACGTCTCGCGCACGCCGTTCAACGAGTACAACCCGACCTGGTCGCCGGACGGAAAGCTGGTCGCGTTCACGGGCCGCAACCCGAACTCGCAGACCGAGAGCGACGTGTTCTACGTCTGGCTCAAGACCGCCGACAACGAGACGAGCAGCCGCGAGCGGACGCTGGAAAAGGCGATCGAGAAGATGAGCAAGGCCCGCCGGTCCCCGGGCAAGTCCGCCGAGCCGAAGGACGGCGAGGAGAGGAAGGACGGCGCGGCCGCGACATCGGGGCGCGGCAACCGCAAACCGGTGGACGTGACTATCGACTTCGACCGCATCCACGAGCGCGTCCGGCTCATCTCGATTCCCGACTCGGCCGAGAGCGGCCTGTGCTGGTCCGGCGACTCGAAGAAGCTGCTCTTCAGCGCGACGGTCGGCGGTACCCGCGGTACCTACTCCGTCGAGTTTCCCGACGAGATGACGCCGAAGCAGGTGACCACGCAGGCGCTGTCGCAGGCGCGGGCGCTCAAGAAGGGGAATCAAGTCGTCGGCTTGGCGAACGGCCAGCCGGCGAGCCTGACCGTCGGTGCCGGGTCGTCGCGGCCATCGACGCCGGC
>CAZNSL010000853.1:0-3010 GCA_964574975.1 uncultured Alcaligenaceae bacterium
GTCACGCCCTTGATGTCCTTGATCGCCTCCCGGAACGAGTCGACGCAGCCCCCGCACGAGTTGTGGAAGCCGGTGACCGTGAGCGACTTAACCTTGCCCGGCTTGACGCCGCTGTCGTCCTTGAAGGCGTAGTCCTTGCTGCCGCCAGTGTCGCCGTGGAAGCCCGCCTTGGCGAGTGCGTCGAGGGCCCGCTGGACCGCCTTGGCGTCCGCCGCGGTGAACTTGGCCGTGGTGGCCTTCTGGTCGGTCGTGACGTCGGTGACGCCCTCGACCTTCTTGAGGACGCTGGCGACCTCCTTAGCGCACCCGCCGCAGCACATGTGGACGTTCTTCAGTTCAACCTTCGTGTCGGCCGCCGCGGCCGTACCAGACCAAGCCAACAGGCCTGCGGCCGCGGCAACCAGCGCAGATCGGGTCATCACGAACCACCTCCGAAAAGGGCGAACGGGAACTGCCGCACCGGGCACGTCCCGGGCGGCCGTTTGCGGCCGATTACCTCTCGGCCAGCGGGTCAGTTACGCGACGAAGCCGGCACCTCCCCGGTGCCGAGGTGCTCCAACCAGTCACCGACAGCGTCGCGTGGAGTAGCCACTGCACCGCGGGGGTCGCGGACCAATTCCCAAGCGCCGCAACCCCTGATCGTTATCGGCACCGACTAAGGCTCGTATCGGCGGAAACGCTTGGCCAGCGCGTAGTCGAGCTTATCTTCCTCCGAATCGACGCGCGCGAGTTCCCCCCGCGCCCGGGCCGCCGCCAGTAGGTCCCGCGCGGTCTTGAACAGCGGCCGCATGTTTCGCGTGTGGGCGACGGTCAGGTTGCGGCGGTCCATGGTGTCGCTGAGGTAGACGTACGCAAGCCGGCCGCCCATCACGCCCATGTGCTGGTGGAACCGGTGGCCGGTCTTGAGGTCCGCGGCCACGACCACCTCGTCCCGCTCGCCGGGGAGGCCGTGGAAGTTCGCGTGGGCGTAGAACCCCTGCCACGTGACGCTGTGGGCGGCCGGCAGGTCCGACAGGTCCGTGTACCCGGCGGGCAGCGTGTACAGGTCGATGACCGACGCCTCGTCGAAAGCCGCCGGCGGTGTGCAAGGCCGGGCAATAATGAGCGGCGAGGTCTGGACGTCCGCCTGCTGGCTGGCCATGTGCCAGTCAACCATGTGGGCGTGCAGGACATCTAAGCCGGCCCGGGCCAGGAGGGCGTTGAACACAAGCGCCCGGGGCAGGCCGTGGAGCCGCTCGTTAAAGACGACAAGGCCGGTCGGCGCAACGAGCGAGCGAATGGCCGTCAGCGACTGCAGGACGGCCTGGGCGGGCGACGAGGCGTTTTCGATCTCGGCGGCGAGGTGCCGGCCGCGGCTGTAGTCGTCCGGCGACTCCGATGGCAGCCATGGCAGCATGTAGCCCGGGAGCGTTTGGAGTGACACCACCACGTCGAACGCGCGCTCGGGTCGAAAGTCCGTGTAGTCGCCGCGCACGAAGGAGACGTTGGACGCGCCGACTGCCTTTCGGCCCTCGTCGGCGACCTCACAAAATCCGCGGTGGCGCTCGATCCCGACCACGGTGCTGTCCGGGAAGGCGCGGCCGAGGTAGAGCGTCGAAAGGCCGTTGAAGCAGCCGAGGTCGAGGATGGTGGCCCTCGGCACGTCGGCCAGGGTCCAGACTAGGAGCGGCAGGAGCCGGTCGTAGTACCCGAGCCGGCCCTCGGCGGCCGCCTGAAAGGCGAGCGGGTGGGAGCCGAGGAACTCGTAGTACCGTCGGTCGACGGCCGCGAACTCGGACGGCACGATGTTGGCGGTGAGCGCCTTTAGCTCGGCCCGCAGTTTCACGAACTGTTGGTAAACCGCGTGACTCAGCCGGGTCTGAAGCCGCCACTCGTACTCGTCGGGCGTCTTCGCGTGGTACATCCCGAGGGCCCGGACGAGGTCCGCGAGCGCCCGGTCGCGAAAGTCGACATCCGATGCGGGGGGAAAGGCGTTCACGTCGGCGAAACTCCCTTGGACCCCGAATGCGGTGGGCGGGACGCCGCTCCGTTCGGGGCGGAAGCGATACGGGGGCCGGTGCCGACCGACTCCGCCACAACCGGGGCAACTCCGTTGCGATGCGGGTCGGACGGGAAAAGCGATTCGGCTAACCGCTCCGCCTCCTCGGCTTCGCGTTGTGACGCGACGCTCGGCTTGTACACGTTGCGGCCGAACTTGAAGAAGACGGCCGGCGTGACGATCTGGTCCATGAGCGTCGAGTCGAGCAGCCCGCCGATGACGACGACGGCAAGGGGGTGCAGGATCTCCTTGCCCGTCTGCCCCGCGCCGAGGACGAGCGGGATCAGGCCCATGATCGCGACGAACGCGGTCATCAGGACCGGGGCCAGGCGCTCCAGGCTGCCGCGGATGATCATCTTCTCGTCGAATTGCTCCCCCTCGTGCTTCATCAGGTGGATGTAGTGCGAGATCATCATAATGCCGTTGCGGCTCACGATGCCGATGAGCGTGATGAAGCCGACCCAGTGGGCGACGGACAGCGTCGTCGCGGCCGCCCAGATGCGCGGCCACTGCCACCACGGCGCGGCCTGGAGTGCCGCCGGGTCCGGCCGGTTGATGAGGAGGAGTGCGATCACCGAGCCGAGGGCCGCGAGCGGGATGTTGACGAGCAGCACTTGCAGGGCCGCCTGCCAGGAGTCGAGGCACTTGGTCAGGAGCAGGAACACCCCGACGACGGCCAGGGTCGCCAGGATCGACAGGCGCGTACTCGCCTGCTGCTGCGCCTCGAACTGTCCGCCGTACTCGATGCCGTAGGTGCCGGGCAACTTCCGCAACGACTCCTCGACCGGGGCGAGCGCCGCCCGGATGTCGGCCACGACGCCGCCCAGGTCGCGGCCCTGCACGTTGCAGGCGACCACGATCCGCCGCTCGACGTGTTCGCGGTTGATCGTGTTCGGCCCGGTCGTGTCCAGCACCTCGGCCACCTGGCCGAGCGCCACCTTGCGGCCCGACGGCGTGTCGAGGATCGTCCGC
>CAZNSL010000854.1:0-610 GCA_964574975.1 uncultured Alcaligenaceae bacterium
GCTCGCCTCGCAAGCTCGGCTCGCGGCGTCGCGGGATAATCGGATTACGGAAATGAGCTGGACCCGATCCGAAATCGCCGGCAAGCCCGTGGACGTGTACGAGCCGTTCACCCCGCCGCGTTTTGCCGTCATCTACCTGCACGGCCACGGCCTCGGCTCGCTCGCAGATAAGCCGGTCGCCACCGAACAGCTCGAGCGCCTCGGCCTCGCCTGCGTCGTGCCGTTCGGCGACATCTCGTGGTGGTCCGACCGCATCTGGCCGCCGTTCGACGAAAGTGTTACGGCCGAGCGGTTCGTTCTCGAGCGGTTGCGGCCGGCCGTCAGCGACCGGTGGAAGCTCGCGCCGCGTGCCGTCGGCCTGTTCGGCGTCAGCATGGGTGGTCAGGGTGCCCTACGAATGGGATTCCGGCATCCCGGCGAGTTCCCCGTGGTTGCCGGGATTTCGTCGGCGATCGACTACCACGAAGGCTACGGCGACGGCGAGTTCCCGTCGATCGAACGGTTGTACGACAGCAAGGAGCAGTGTCGGCAGGACACGGCAACGCTACACGTCCCGCCGCACGACCCGCCGCCGCACGTCTACTTCTGTTGCGACCCCGACGATCCCTGG
>CAZNSL010000854.1:620-3004 GCA_964574975.1 uncultured Alcaligenaceae bacterium
GTAACGACCGGCTACACGAGAAACTCACGGCCCTCGGCGTCGAACACGAGTGTGACCTGACGACGCGGGCCGGCGGGCACGACTGGTCGTACTTCAACGCAATGATGCCGCGCACGCTTGCGTTCCTCAAGTCGGGCCTCGAAACGCAATCCCGCCGACTGCTCTGAATCCGCACAACCCGGACTCTCGGTTCGCGCCGTCGTCCGACGCTCACGCGACCGACTGGCCGGGTCGCGGGACGTGGCGTAGGCTGACCACGTAGTGTCGCGGACGCGCGTCGAACGGCAATATGTGCCTCCGAGCGTTTGCGGCACCGATGCGATCACGCCCGCCTCGCAATGCGGGTTGCACCGTCGGGGATCATCATGAGCTTGTTGGAATTGCGTCCGGGGTTGGCGGACGTTCCCGTGGCCGAGTCGGCCATCAGCTTCATCGACGGCCAGCGGGCGCGGCTCGAATACCGCGGCATCCCGGCCGAAGTGCTGGCGCGAGAAAGCAGCTTCGAGGAGACGACTTGGCTATTGCTCCGCGGCGACTTGCCGTCGCAGAAGGAACTCGCTGACTTCGACGCCGCCCTCCGGGCGCACCGCAAACTGCCGTACCGCCTCATCGACATGATCAAGTGCTTGCCGGAGGGCGGGCACCCGATGGACGCGATGCAGGCCGGTGTCGCCGCCCTCGGCATGTTCTACCCGTCGCACAACGTCAAGGACGAATCGAGCAACTGGGATGCGACGCTGCGGCTCGTGGCCAGCTTGCCGACGATCGTGGCCGCGTACCATCGGCTGCGCAAGGGCGAGGACGCCATCGCTCCGCGCGAGGACCTCGACCACGCTGGCAACTTCTACCACATGCTCTTCGACCGCGATCCGTCGCCGGCTGTTCGCAAGGTTCTCGACGCGGCTCTCGTTCTGCACGCCGAACACAACTTGAACGCCTCGACGTTCGCCGCCCGCGTCACCGGCTCGACGCTCGCCGACCCATACAGCGTCATCTGTTCGGCCATCGGTTGCCTCTCCGGCCCGCTGCACGGTGGGGCCAACGAGGAAGTGCTGGACATGCTCGACGAGATCGGTACCGTCGAGAACGTCCGTCCGTGGATGGATAATGCAATCGCCGGCAAGGCTAAGGTGATGGGCTTCGGCCACCGCGTTTACAAGGTAAAGGATCCCCGGGCGACGGTTTTGCAGGAGTTGGCCGAGAACGTCTTCGCCGAGACCAAGCGGCCAAAGCAGTACGAAATGGCCCTGGAGCTGGAACGGGTCGCCGCCGGGACGCTGGGGCCGAAGGGCATCTATCCGAACGTCGATTTCTTCTCCGGTATCGTCTATCAGGCGCTTTGCCTGCCGCGCGACCTGTTCACGCCGTTCTTCGCTGTGGCCCGCGTGAGCGGCTGGCTGGCCCACTGGCTCGAACAACTCCAGAACAACCGCATCTTCCGGCCGGAGCAGATTTACGTCGGCAAAACGGACCTGAGCTACGTCCCGTTGGAGAAGCGCGTCTGAGCGGGTGAGCTTGAATTCCGCGCCGACGGCGCGAATGATATGTGGTAGAACCCTGCGCTAACAACACACCCAACACAAGGGAGCGAACATGGCCTACTTGGAAGACGGCTACATTACCGACCGCCCGGCGGCGTACGCGATGCCGGCCGAGCGGGTGCAGTTCATCCGGCGGACCTACGGCCACCTGGCTGGGGCCGTCATGGCGTTCGTCGCCCTCGAAGCACTGTTGCTGATGACGCCACTGGGCGAGAGTGCGACGCTGGCTCTGCTCAGTCTCGGCAAGGCCGGTATCCTCGTGTACATGCTACTGTTCGTTGGCGTCAGTTGGTTCGCTCAGTCGATGTCGTTCGCGCGGTCGCGACCGACCCAGTACATGGGCTTGGGACTGTTCGTCGTCCTCCAGGCCGTGATCGTGCTACCGCTACTGTGGCTCGCGGCCAACAGCAAGGCGTTTGCCGGCCAGTACATCATCGAGAAATCGGCACTGCTAACGCTCGGCATTTTCGCTGGCCTAACGATGGCCGTGTTCGTCAGCGGCAAGGACTTCTCATTCCTTGGCCCGATCATCGGCGCGCTGGCGTTAGGCTCGATCGCATTCGTCTTCTGCGCCGTGATCTTCGGCTTCGACATCGGCCTGTTCTTCGTGTTCTTCCTGATCGCACTGGCGGCGGCGTACATCATCTACGACACGTCGAACGTGCTGCACCGCTACGGCACCGAGCAATACGTCGGCGCGGCACTCGCGCTGTTCGCGTCGCTCGCACTGTTGTTCCGCATGATCCTCCAGGTGTTCATGTCTCGCCGCAATTGACGGCCGGCCGCGAACCGCGCCCGCCCATCCCTGGTCCGGTTGGGCGGGCGGCGGTATCGTGACCGGAC
>CAZNSL010000855.1:0-3000 GCA_964574975.1 uncultured Alcaligenaceae bacterium
CCGAGGACGCCGACCGTCAGGTCGGATAGTCGCGACAGCACGTGTTCGATGCGTTCCGTCGTGAGCACGGTGTCATCCCCCCGCAGCCAGGGCGGCGCGACGCAACGCGGGCAGTGTCGAGCGGTGATCGCCGGCGACGTAGAAGCTTTCGCCGCCGTCGGCGACCGTGCGGGCAAGGATCGTCTTCCACGGGCGATAGTAGTAGCGTGGGTCGCTCTTCGGGGCCGTCGCACGAAGGTCACCTTCGAGCGGGATCAGGTCGAAGACGGCCGTCGTGAATTTCGCAATGCGCCGCCCTTCCTGATGCGCGACGTTCCGGGCCATCGCTAGCGCCTTGAGGTAGACTTCCGGCCCCATGACGGCCGTGCCGAAGTTGAGCATGACGCCTCCTTCGAGGCGCTCGGCGGTCGCCGCGAAGGCGAGAAAGTCGCGGTAGCTCGTCGCGCCGAGGGCGGCTCCGTCGCAATTTGGGTGCTCGTGCAGGATGTCGTAGCCCACGCCGACGTGGACCGTCACCGGCACACCGAGCCGTACGGCCGCGGCCAGGACACTGACCGTCTTGTGCGGGAAGTCGCCGTCGCAGATCGCCAGTCCGACGGCTTCGCCGAGGCCGAGGCCGTCGCGGGCCGCGGCGCGGATCACGTCGTTCATATGGCCGGTTTCGCGCCACAGTCCAAACTCGCCGGACGAGACGTAGCGGGCAACGCTCTCCGTCGTTGCGCCGATGAGGGCCAGTTCCCAGTCGTGAATCGGCCCGGCCCCGTTCATGGCAATGTGGTCGATCAGGCCGCGCTCGAGCAGGTCGATCAGGTGCCGCTGCACGCCGGCCCGCAGGACGTGCGCGCCCATGACCAGCATTCGCGCTGCCCCGGCACCGCGCGCGGCGACGAGTCGTTCGCCGAGTCCCGGTAGGGCCGCGTGGTCGAACGGCGGTGCGTCGTCGAGCGACAGAATTGCGTCGAGCGTCAGGTCGTGGGCGCGATCCGCGAGCGGCTTGACGAGTAGGCGCGAACGATTGAAGAGCGGGTACGGCATGGCGTCACGCAGGACCGAATAGCCAAGTGGCGAGCGACTCCGGTTCTGTGTAGTCGGCGATGACCGCATCGGCCCCGGCACGGATCAGCCGCTCGCGCTTGGCGGCGTTGACGCCGCGGGCCGGCGGTTCCTGGCTCGCCACCGCCACCGCG
Source organism: uncultured Alcaligenaceae bacterium (assembly GCA_964574975.1). Classification (GTDB taxonomy): domain Bacteria; phylum Planctomycetota; class Planctomycetia; order Gemmatales; family Gemmataceae; genus JAXMAS01. Next base: position 1,188 of record CAZNSL010000855.1, read on the forward strand.
ACGCCGCCAACTCGCTTGACCTCTTCCGTCTCGACAACGCCATCTCCGAAGCCGATCAACGCGTCGCCGCGTAGACCGCGTTCAGTGAGCAGGTGCGCGATGATGTCGCGCTTCGAGAAACTCGCGTCGTCGCCATGCGGCGCGAACACGACATCGCCGAAGAATGTGTCGAGGTGCAGCAGTGCGAGTTCGCGACGCACGTGTTCCATCGCGGTGCCACTGGCAAGCGCCACGCCAATGCCGCGCTCGCGCAACGTGGCGAGGAATGCGTGTGCCCCCGCCACGGCCCACTCGCTAGACGACACACGGCCTGCCGTCAAAGCATCGTAGCGGCCGCTCGTCTTTGCGCGCAATCGCTCTTGGTAGCTGGCATGGTACTCGGCCGCCGACCGGGGCGTGCCGCCGCGGGCTGCGACGACTTCGGTGAGCCTCGCCATCTGCGCGATGGCGGGCCGACCGTTGAGGCCGATGACGATCTCGTCGATGATGTCGGGATCGTCGCCGCCGAGAACTTCGCGAACCAGGCCGGCCATCACGTTGGGCCAACCTTCGCGAATCAGCGACAAGGTACCGTCGAAGTCGAACAGTGCAAGGCGGAACGGGCCGCACGGCAGGTTGGAGTGGATGAGTTCGAGCGTCGACATCACAAGCCGCCAAACACGTTGAGCCCGACGCGCCAGCGAGGGAGCATGACATTCACCCTCGCTGGCGCGTCGGGCTCAATGCCCGGAAGTCGGTCGACTATTCGGACTTCTCACCGCCCTTGCGGTAGTTGCCGAACTTCTTGCGGAAGCGTTCGATCTGACCCGTCGTGTCCACGAACTTCATCTTGCCCGTATAGAACGGGTGCGATGCGCTGGAGATGTCCAGCTTCACCCGCGGGTACGTCTGGCCATCGCTCCAGACGATGGTGTCGTTAGTTTTGACCGTCGAGCGCGAGAGGAACGAGAAGTTCGCCGCGAAGTCCTGAAAGACTACCGGCCGGTACTCGGGGTGAATGCCCTTCTTCATCGCGACGGTCCCAAGAAGAATAGCGGCCCTCCGTGGCCTTTAGTGCCACGTCCGTGAGCGTGCCCGCGGAGGGTTTACTTACCTTCCTTGTACATCACATGTTTGCGCACGATCGGGTCGTACTTCCGCAACTCCATGCGATTCTTCGTGTTGTTGCGGTTCTTTTGCAGGTAATAGACGTGCGGGCTTTCGCTCGACACCATCTTCACGTGCGACCGCGCGTCTTTGCTTTTGGAAGCCATCGTTACCTCCGTCTCGCGTCCGAGCCACCGCCGTGCGGCGCAGTCCCGGAAGGAATTGTGATACGGCCGATCCACCGAATCGTCCACCCGCGATTCCTCCGACTGCACGGATCGCCGGGGAATTGCCGGGAAAAAATGGGCGACCGAAACCCGACGACGGCGTCTTCGTCTACCCGGCCGTGACCGGAGAGATATGAAGAATGCGCGAACACTCCCGTCCGCCGACCGCCCCGAGGAGTCTCTTGGATGACCCGACGTCTGCGCCTCGTCATCGCACCGGCCGGTGCGCTTATGCTCGGTACGATCCTGTTTGCCCAGCCACCCGATGGCCCGCCGCCGAAGGACGGCGACCGACCGCCGCCGAAGGGCGATTTCACTTTCGGCCCTGGCGGGCCGGGTGGACCGGGAGCCGGACACCGCAAGGTCGTTGCCAAGTACGATAAGGACGGCGACGGTCGGCTCAACGCCGAGGAACGCACTGCCGCTCGCGCGGGACTGAAGAAGGAGCGCGAGAACAACCCCGGCCGTGGCGGCTTCGGCAAGGGCGGCCCGATGGGCAA